>CAVBMP010000062.1:0-5518 GCA_963596555.1 Bacteroides helcogenes | reverse complement strand
TTTTTATTTTCTTTTATATATTTTTATATAATCATTTTTACCCACTAAAATAACTCTGTCTATCCATGAATATTTAGGTCTGTTTAATGCATTTATTATTTGACGTACCGCTTCAATATTTGTCAAATCACATTCGTCTCTTAATAGTGAAATAATTACATTTTTTGTTTGGCCTTTTGCTTGATCAAATGCATGAGCTACTTTACTCTTTTTACTTTTAATACTATCACTCTTTTTAGGTGATTTTACATCATAATATCTTTTGTTTGTATGCAATAATTTATTGTGGTATTCAGCATCTGGCGTTTTAATACCTTTTTCTTGAACTCTATGTATAATATTAAATTGACCACCTATTCTATTTTGAATCTTTTTCAATGCTAGTCTTTCAAGTTCATCTATATCCTTAGTATCAAATGTTGCATTTTTTAAGTTATATTTTAAATATTTAGATATTTCAGGTATTTCATTATTGTTTGGCATGGCTTTTTCTATTAACTCATTTGTAATATCTTCGTATGACATTTCCCGTCTTACTATCAAGATATCTTTTTTTATTTTACATGCCAATTTTTTTTGATTGTATTCTTTAACATAATTTAAATAACAACCTTTTAATTTAATTGAAACATCATTAGTAAAATTACAAGCATCATTATCTACATCGTTTTTAATATTCATGTTACCTCCTAATTATATAATCAGTCATAAATATTAAAAACACTTCTTTTTCAAAGAAAAAAAGAAGCAAATGCTTCTTAAAAATCAAATAAACTTAATTGAGAACTCTCAGGCATACCTTTAAATATACCCATTCCTCTCATTTTATCAATTAAAGTTTGTGAAACCTTACATCTATTTTGGAAGTCTTCTATGCTGATAAATGGTTTTAATTGTGCTTCTTTTTCTATATTTTTAGCAACTACTTCACCAAGTCCATCAATTGTAATAAATGGTGGAATCAATGTATTATCATCTTCTACTCCGAATGTCATTGCTTTTGATTTATATAGATCAAATTTTTCTACTTTTATTTTTCTTGCTGCCATCTCAAGTGCTACATGTAGTGATTCTGATATGCCTGCTTCTTTATTAGTTGCATCATATCCTTTATTTTTAATTTCAACTATTCTATCTTTGATAGCATCATATCCTTTAATCATAGCATCTATATCAAAATCAGTTGCTTTAGTTGAGAACCATGATGCATAGAAATATACTGGCATATGTACTTTATACCAAGCAATTCTAAAGGCACTTGTAACATAAGCAGCAGCATGTGCTTTAGGGAACATGTATTTTATCTTTTGACATGAATCTATAAACCATTCTTCAATGCCTGCTTCTTCCATAGTCTTTCTGTGTTCTGCCCAAGTAGCTGGATCTTTTGATGCTTTACCTTTTCTTACAAATTCCATTATTTTAAATGCTTTGATAGGTTTCATACCTTTATACATTAAATAAACCATGATATCATCACGACACCCAATTACTTCTTTGAATGGAACTTGAATATTACCACTTGCATCAGGTGTACATAAATCACGTGCATTTCCTAACCATACATCAGTACCATGAGAAAGTCCTGATATTTTAACAAGTTCAGCAAATGTTGTTGGTTTTGTTTCAGCAACCATACCTATAGTGAATGGTGTTCCAAATTCTGGTATACCAAGAGTACCTGTTGGACACATAATTTGATCATTAGTGACACCTAAAGCATCTATTTTAGAGAATATACTCATAGTTTCTTTATCATCAAGTGGTACATCAAGTACATTTGTATGACTTAAATCTTGAATAAGTCTAAGTTGTGTTGGATCAGAGTGACCTAAAATATCAAGTTTAAGCAAATCTTCTTCAATTGAATGGTAATCAAAGTGAGTTGTTCTCCATGCTGAAGTTGCATCATCTGCTGGGAACTGGAATGGTGTAAAATCAGATACTTCCATGTAATCTGGTACAACTACTATTCCACCTGGATGTTGACCTGTTGTTCTTTTAACTCCAGTACATCCCATCGCTAGTCTTTCTATTTCACAACTTCTTTTATCAATTATACCTTTGTCTTCATAATAACCACGAACAAATCCATAAGCTGTTTTTTCTGCGACAGTACCAATAGTACCTGCTCTATAAACATTATCAACTCCGAATAAGACTTTAGTATATTCATGAGCAGATGCTTGATTTAAATCTGAGAAGTTAAGGTCAATATCTGGTACTTTGTCAGCATTAAATCCTAAGAAAGTTGCAAATGGCATATCTTGTCCATCTTTCTTCATAGGTTTATTACATTTAGGACACATCTTATCAGGAAGATCAAATCCACTTGAGTAAGTAGCACCAAGTGCATTACCATTTTCATCATCAAATAAACTTGTTTGACAATTCAAACACCTATAATGAGCAGGAAGAGGATTTACTTCTGTAATACCCATAAGTGTTGCGACAAAACTACTACCTACACTACCTCTTGAACCTACTAAATATCCATCATCATTAGAGTGTTTAACAAGTCTTTGAGCAATTAAATATATTGGATCGAATCCACCACCGATAATACCACCAAGTGTCTTTTTAACCTTTTTAGCAATTGTTTTTTCATCTTGTTCTCCGTCTTCTTCGCTCCAGTTTTTAAGTACATATTCAGTTACTATTTCATTTACTTTATCGTATCCTTCAACAATTGTTTTGTGTAGATTATCAAATGTCTTATTTAATAATTCTTCTTCACTAATTCCTGCATTTTCTTCTTTTAATTTACCATACCAATAATTATAAACTATATCACCATAAAGTTCTTTTGCAATTCTTTCCTCTATATTTCTAGGAAGAGGATCTCCATACCATTCTTTTGCCTTAGTATATACAAGTTCCGTAACAACCTTTTTACAGTCTAAATATGTTTTACCATCATCTGCTTTAACTCTTGGTGAGAAAGGTATTCCTTTTGTATCAATAATTACTTCTATTTCTTCAACCATATCAGCAACTTTATTTGTATTAGTAACAACTATTTCATATGCTAGTTCTTCACCTAAGAAACTAAAATCATCTAACATCTCATTAGTTGTTCTAAAGTGTTGTGAAGGTATTTCTGTTATATTATTTCTTGCTAAAGGATGTCTTCCACCACCTGGTACTTTTTGATGCACTATTATTTCTCTATATATTTTATCTTCTCTAGTGAAATGATGAACATCTCCAGTAGCAACTATTATCTTACCTGCTGCTTTAGTAGCATCAACTATTTTCTTAATATGACTCTTAAGTTCATATATGTTAGAAAAGTCACCGCTTTGTAATAAATGATCATATACTTCAGGTGGTTGTACTTCTACATAATCATAGAAATTAATTATATTTGTAAGTTCTTCACCATCTTTACTTTTTGCTTCATTAAATACTTCACTTTCATAACAACCACTACCTATGATTAAACCTTCTCTTAATTCATTTAATTTACTTCTTAATATTCTTGGAGTTTTATATAGATAAGTTGTATTAGCAAGAGAAATAATCTTGAATAAATTCTTAAGACCAGTTCTATTTAAAGCAATAGCGTTAAAATGATATGTTCTACCAAACTTATAAATATCTTCTTTAGGTATTAATTTTTCAAGTTGCTTAATTGTTTCATAATTTTGACCAGATAATTTTTTAATCATTTTATTAAAAACTAATGCAGTACCTTCAGCATCATAGTCCGCTCTATGGTGAGCATCTTCATCAAAATCAACATTATATCTTTTTACTAATGCAGAAAGACTATGTCTAGAATATCCCTGATCTAATGCTCTTGATAGTTCTAATGTATCTATTACAGTATTTGTAAATTCACCTAAATTATATTTTTTCATAGACATTTCTATAAATGAAATATCAAACTTAGCATTATGAGCAACCATAGGTAAATCCCCTGTCCACTCTAAAAATCTCTTAGTAACATTTTCTTCGTTATCAGCATCTTTTACCATTTCATCAGTTATTTGAGTAAGTTCAGTTATCTTTTTAGGAATAGGTCTATTTGGATTTATAAATTCATCAAATCTATCTATTATAACTCCTTCTTTTATCTTAACCGCACCTATTTCAATCATTTGATCTCCAGCACCTGCGTTAAATCCAGTTGTTTCTGTATCAAATACTACATATGTGTTTTCAAGTAAAGGTTCGTCTGTAGGTCTTACTACTATATTTACCATATCTTCTACTAAAGTAAGTTCAGTACCATAAAGACCTTTGAATTTTTTACTTGGATCTTCTTGTTTTTTATTGTAACTTTTTATTAGATTATAACAAATAGGAAATGCTTGACAACCATTATGATCAGTTATTGCTACTGCTTTATAACCCATATCTATTGTTCTTGATATAAGTTCACATGTATGAGCAGACAAATCAAGTTTTACAACACCATCCATTTGACTCATCATAGTATGAGCATGTAATTCTACTCTCTTAACAGGCGCATCATCAACTATTACATTATTTTCTTTTCTTTCATATGTCTCTATATCATTAATACCAAATTCATAATCATTACTTCTTGTATTATATTTTACATTACCTTTTAGTTTATACCATTTATCTTTTTTAATTTGACTTAATAAATAGTTATATTCTTCTTCTTTTTTAGTGAATATATTTGCCATTATACTGTCTGTATAGTCAGTTAATTTAAGTGTTATAATATACCATCCACTTTGAGTACTTCTAGAATCTAATCCAAATACTTTGGCAATTAGTACTACTTTATCTTCATTAGACATCAAATTCTTTATTTGACTTACATCTCCACTAATAGGATTACCTTTAATAGTTTGTTTTGTCTTTTTATTTTGTACTACTTCAACTGTACTATTTAGCTCTTCTTTGAATTTTTTTCTTTCTTCTTCATCAATAGTTGCTTTTACTTCTACTAAGTCAAATCCCATATCACTCATAAATATCTCAATTTTTTCTTTTAGAGATTCTATCTTATTCTTTTCAATATTATTAAGCACAGTTATATCTATAACATTATCATCATATTTAATTTTATCTCTATCAATACACTCAAGCATTGGACATTTAGATAATAATTTATCAAAATAATAATTAAAATATTCTTTTAAATATTTAGTATTATTTTTAACTATAAATTTATATATTACTTTATTAACACCTTTTAATGTATTACCACTTTTATATAATTCATTAAATATATTTATAGGCAATAATTCATCGCATTCTAAAACTAATCTCATTGTATTAGTTTTTTGTTCTAGCAATACTTCTTTTACTGTATAATCTTTTAAATATTGGGTTAAACTATCATTAAAATTTACAGCATTTAAAAATCTTAAAAGTTTTTCATCTTTCATTTAACCTCACCTATACTAATTATAAAAAAAATAAAAAATTATATCAATATTTTGACATAATTTATTTAATTAATTTAAACAATCTGAATAATAATAAATGAGTTTATATTTAAAGTCTTCATCAGTAATATAATCATAGTTACCAGAAC
>CAVBMP010000061.1:0-7613 GCA_963596555.1 Bacteroides helcogenes | reverse complement strand
TACAAAAATGTATATGCCTTAATCAAATTTTCCGAAACTTCTTGACACTAACATTTAATTGTAATTAAAAAAAGTGGATTTTTATATTTTTTTTAGATATAATTTTATAGAAGGAGATAATTATGGAAAAATTAAAAGTAAATAGTGATATTTGTATCGGATGTGGATTATGTGTAAGTCAAAATGAAGAATATTTTGAATTTAATGATGAAGGACTTAGCAAAGCAAAAAAAGAAATAGTTGATGAAAATGATAAAAAAGACTTGCTTAACATAGTTGAAAGTTGTCCAGTAAGTGCTATTGTCATTGAAGATGAAAAAGAAGCTTAATATTACAAGCTTTTTTCTTTTGCATTATTATATAATTTTTTTATTTCTTTAATAGTTAATTTTCTTGATTGACCGATTGATAAGTTTTTTAAAGTTAAAAAGTCATAATTTGTTCTTTTTAATTTTAGAACTTTATAACCTAAAGCACCAAACATATTTTTAACTTGGTGATTTCTCCCTTCGGTTATAGTCAATTCTACAAATGATTTCTTATTTTTTTTATCTATTTTCTGAATTTTTGCTTTTGCTTTTTTAGTTTTTATGCCATCCAACACTATACCATTTTCTAACATATAAATATCTTTTGGATTTATAATTCCATCAATTTTGGCTAAATATTTTTTTTCAACTTTGTGACTTGGATGTGTTAACATATTTGCAAGTTCACCATCATTTGTAAGAAGTAACAATCCACTCGTATCATAATCTAATCTGCCTATAGGAAATATTTTTTCATTTGTGTTTATATAATCTATTACTGTCGTTCTGTTTTTTTCGTCTTTTACTGAACAGATTACTTTTTCTGGCTTATATAATATATAATACTCTTTTTCTTTCTTTTTTACTTCTATGTCATTAACTGTAATGTGATCACTATCACTAACCTTATACCCTAGTTCATCAATGATTTTTCCGTTAACTTTTACCTTTTTGTTTAAAATTATTTCTTCGCATTTTCTTCTAGAAGCAACACCACATTCACTTAAATATTTTTGTAATCTCTCCATAAAATTCACCTAAATAGATTATACATAATTATTTCCAAAAGAACAATATATCTTTTATTTTATTGGTTCTTTTTTTATACTCTAATGTATATATTTTTTCTGTATGGATTAATTGATTATTGTAATAAATTTTCAAATAGTTATTATTTTGATCTTGACTTAAAACTATATTTACATTTTTTAGTTCATTTTTTTGAAGTAACATATAATAATCATTTTTTATATAAAGATGGTTATTATTTTGACTTTTTATTTTAAAAGATATTTTGTTGGAATCTAAAATTTTATATCTTTTATATTTTTTGAAATTCTCTTCAAATAAGCTTTTGTGTAATTCAAATTTATCACTTTCATTTATACTTGCTATAACCAGTGTTTTGCCATCTTTTTTTGCTGATGAAACAAAAACAGGTCCGCTACTTTTAGTGAATCCTATTTTTCCGGATATTGCGTACTTATATTTAGAAAGTAATTCATTTTTGTTGTGCCAAATATAATCTTTAACTTTATATTTTCGTGTCTGAGATATTTTAATAAATTCTTTATTTTTAATTGCATATTTCATTAAAATTGCAAGATCATTTGCGGTTGAATAATTTTTAGTATCATCATTTAATCCGTGCGGATTTTCGAATGTTGTATCATACATGCCTAATATAAATGCTTTTTGATTCATTTCTCTTATAAAATCATCATATTTCATTACATTTGATGCGATTGTCATCGCAGCATCGTTTCCACTTCTAAGAAGTAATCCGTGTAATAAATCATTCAAAGTAAATTTTTCACCTTTTTTTGAATAAATCATTGAACCATTTACTTTATCAATTTCATCACTAACTGTATATTCATCAGTTAGTTCGGCATTTTCTAAAGCAACAATCGCTGTCATAACTTTTGTTGTTGATGCGATTAACATTCTATTGTTTGGATCTTTAGAATAAAGTATTCTTCCGCTATCTGCGTCCATTACTACAACTGATGCTTTAACATTTAGGGATATAAAAAGTAACACTATTAAAAATATTTTTTTCATATTTAATTATATGTTACTCTTTTTATTATATTTATGATTCTTTTTCGATTACTAAAATATATGTACTATTTGGTAAATCAACCGAATTATAATTCTCATCATAAAAATTAATTTTATGCTCTAAATGTTTCGTATAACCATCTTGTAAGAACGCCCTACTGTATATAATTTTCGAATTTGGTAAGTTTTCTGTCACCACTTTTTCATATTCTTTTGGAGTAAAATATCCGAATTGTTCTTGCACTTCTAGTGCGTAAGAATTTTCTCCCCATGTGTAAGTATATAAAAATTCCATAGCGTCGTTAATTGGCATAATTACTTGAGAATCATTAATTATTGTATAATTAATTTTTCTTCCTTTAAAATCTCTTTGATATTTTTTTAATATTTCTAAATCATTTTTGTTTTTGAACTCTATTATTCTGTTTACATTTTTATCAGTCATTATCCCATCTCTTATGATTATTCTACCGTTTTTAGATAAAATTTCATATGCAGATTTTAAAGTTTTTATAATTACATCATGGTTAAATTTTCTTTTATCATATTCAATGTATGAGAAAAGTTCATGTATAATAGATGAGAATATTATGGTATCCATACTGTTTTTTTGGTAGTATTTGTCTAAATTTAGCGCATTACCTTTTATCAAATTATATTTTTTATTTTCTTTGAGTTCTTTTTTCTTTAGTTCATTTATCACATTGCTTGAAATGTCTATTCCATATACTTCTTTATCGGGATAAGTTTGTGCAATTAAATCCATTAAGACTCCTGAACCTGGTCCTACATCCAATATTTTTTCACCTGTTATAAATTCGAGTATTTTTGATTTTTCATTTATAGTACTGCTCATTGTTTTTAAATAGTCAATTTCATTATAAAATCTATCATATTTATCTTTTCTAAATCCAAATAAGTCATATAATAAAATTACTGAACTATTATAATCTTGATTAGTTGTATATGCAATTTCACAATATTCTATTAATTTTTTAGCAACTTTTGAAAATTCAAAATTAAATTCTAATACACCATTATTTTTCTTGATTGAATATGTAATACTTTGATTTTCTTTTATATTTGAATTTAATATATCATCAAATTTTATAGTTGATAAATATTTCTGAATAATACGTAGTTTATATAAATTTATTCTTTTGATACTATTATAATCCAAATACATATTTTTCATTAGAGGACAAAAAGTTACATCTTTTACATTATTTAAATGGTTTGAAATAATCAATAATATTTTTATTTGTTCTTCAATATCAAATTCATTTAAAGCAGCGTTGTAATACCACAAACTAGTTTTTGAAAATATTTTGTCGATAGCATCATAAATTCTTAAGTCTTTCGTCAACTCTTCTATTTTTTCGACGCTTTCTTTATTAAGATCACCATTTAGCATTTTGAACCTATCAACAATAATTGTTTCTTCATTAAATTCGTTATTTATTATTCTATCGATTGTCTTTTCTATTTTTAATTTAATATCATTATATAGTTTTTCTGAAACTTCTTTAATTATACATTCATTTAAAATAGATAAAATTTCTTTTAACTCTTCTTTTTTTAACAATTTATTTTCAATTAAAGTATACAATTCTTTATTAAAATCTAGTGGAACCTCACCTCTTATGTATTGTCCTACAAAACCATGAGTTTTAATTAAAATGTAAACTCTTTCATTGAAGTTAGTTGCATTATCTTTATATATTTGAGCAGATGCGATATTGTGAACGAACATATTATACCCTTTTGATTTCCATTTTGTTCTTTCTTCTTTTGTACCTGTCTTTGATACTTCACTCCATATTAAAACCTCTGAGATAAGATTTTTAAATTTAGTACTTTTTTCATTTAGTATTTCTAAATTTTTTAATACAGAATTATAAACTAAATTGTCTTTCAAAGATTTTAATGAAGTTAATCTTTCTAAATTATAGTTTCTTTGTTTTGTGTTTATAATTTGTTTAATTGGATAAATATTTTCATTCTTTTTTAGAAGTTCATCATAATAATTCATTTTATTCACCTACTATAAATAATAATTTTTCTAATATTTTATTTGTAATATATTTTTTACATTCTTCTCTTTTCTTATTAGGGCAAGTAATTAAAATATCTTCGTACTTATTTGTTTTTGAATTATAAATTGTTACAAATATCTCATTATTATTTCCGCTTAAATTGTTAGGATCAATTCTATTTATCTTTCCAGTTACACCAACACCGTATGTACTATTAGTAAAGTCACTTATACATTTGCTCATCTGTCTTGATACTTCAAAACTATAGACGGAAAATTTGTCAATAGTATCCTTATCAACACCCATTTTAATTTTATATTCATTGGAATAAGTTATCGCAGAAAATTTTAAAACTTCACTAGAGTTATCTATATTAGTGATTGTTGTCGCAAGATACCCTGCTGTACAAGATTCCATCGTTGAAATAGTTTCTTTATTTTGTCTTAAAATATCTACTAATTTTTGTTCTTTCATTATATCACACCCATATTAATATTCTTGAATATATTATATTAACAATAACAAATTTAGTCAATTAAGAATAACTTAAAATATTAGATTTATCACCAAAAATAATTGTTTTAAATTCACATACACTAAAATGCATTTTTACCTCCTTTAATATTTTTTTCTTACGGTATAAACATATTACAGCACGAATATATGTTTGTCAATACATTTTTCTATTTTTATATTAAATGTTGAATTTTCTCTCAAAATAAAAAACAAGCTTAATTATATTAATTATCGCTTGTATAATCATATAGACCATGGATTTTTTCTAGTATTATTCTATCTGGACTTTCCAATTTCCATTGCCCATCAACTTTATTCAAATTAAATGTAATATCATAATCGACAGTATCTTTCACTTCATCCATCTTTTTTAATTTGTATGTATTAAATAATTCATCGCTGAATATTTGGTTTTCATCATAAAATTCATTTGGATTTTCTTTTAAATAATCATCTGATTCTTTTTGTGCTTTAAAATAATCTATTACAGTTATTTTTGCTTTCACAGTTGCTTCATCTGCATTAATCGTTTCGTCTTTGATTTCATATTTCATATTCTTGTATTGTTTAGTTAGTAAATCTTTGTATACCTTTTTATTTTCATCTGATAAATTTTCAGATGCGACTTTAGATTCTAAATCAAGTTTTACGTTATCCGATAAATTATTATATTGATTTAAATATGCTTCTACTTTCGATGATGGATTATTGGATAAAGAACATGACGATAATAAAAAGATTGACATAATTGTTAATAATATTTTTTTCATTGTATCACCCACTAATATTATTAACATTATTATAAAGTTTATACATTATTGTATGATAAAAGTTCTATGATTTTTAATAATTTATCATGTTTTTCACTATATTCTTTTGTGATACTTAGTGATAAATCTTTATACTTATTGCTACTCTTCATCGTGTTAAACCATTCATAATATAAGTACTCTATTAAAGAAGTATTATCTTTTTCTTTGCTTAAAAAATTTAGTATTTTTTCAATATTTTGTTTTTCGTTACGAGTAAATTTTGAATATTGATTTTGATTATTTGATATTTTTTTGTATTTTAATATTATTCTATTTTCTTTAGTTAGTTCCTCTAATATGTCCTTTTCTTCATCAAGTAATAATTTACTTAATTGTTTAATACTGCCATCCATATCAAACTTTACACATACGGCGTCCACTTCGGTTGTAAATATACATGTATAGTTTGATGGAAATAATGTGTCAAGAAAAGTTTTGCAAACCATGATATTTTTATTTAATATGTCTCTATAAGTTTTCATATCAACTTGATATACAAAAGTTTTCTTTAATCGAGTTATATTATCTTTTCTATCCCATTCATAAAAATTAATTAGTGTTTCATTAAAATTAACAGTTATATTATAAGTATAGTTCATGTTTATTTTTCCTTTCAAATGATAAATACAATAATATTATTCCCAATAAAATAATTAAGCATTCGTGATGAGTTAAAATATATTTTAAATATCCAAATAATGTATATCCCATGTTAAGTAAATTCAAATATATAATAATGAATGTTAATCCATAAGATGTTAAAAATACTCCTAGTAAGAAGAAAAATATTCTTTTCAATTTAATTACCTCATTAAATTATATTTATCTTTTATTAAAAATAGTATATAATTAATTAAGGTGATAGAATGGAAAACATAATAAAATATATAATATTAGGTATTGTACAGGGTTTTACTGAACCTTTACCAATATCTTCTAGTGGTCATGTGTTCATATTGAAAAAAATATTAAATACAAGTGGACCTCTTGGTGATTTGAATTTTGAAATAATTGTTAATTTTGGAAGTTTAATTGCTATTTTAATTATTTATTGGAAGGATATAATAAGACTAATAACTAGTTTCTTTAAATATTTATCTACGAAAGAAAAAAAATATAAAGATGACTATAAGTATTGTTGGTTGATAGTTCTTGGTTGTATACCAGTTGGTATTGCTGGATTTATTCTTAAAGATTTTATTGAAGAGGTTTTGGGTACTTCTACTTTACTTATCGGTATTTCATTTATTATAACTGCGATTTTCTTATTTTTAGTTAAAGACATTAAAGGTAGAAAAAATGATGATGATTTGACTATAAAAGATGCATTGTTTATTGGATTAATTCAAGTTATAGCATTAGTTCCAGGTATTAGTAGAAGTGGTAGTACATTAATCGCAGCGTTGTTTAGAGATATAAAAAGAAGTCCTGCATTGAAATATTCTTTTATGTTATACATACCTATTAGTTTGGGAACAATGATACTTGGTGTTAAAGATATGTTAGGACAATCAAATATTAATAGTTTAATTGGTCCATATTTTTTAGGATTTGTTGCTTCATTAATCGTTTCATATTATACTCTTCGTTGGTTTAAAAAAGCAGTTTCCGATGGAAAATTAATTTATTTTAGTATTTATTGTTTAATATTAGGAATTTTGGTTATAACATTCCTATAAAATAAAAAGAAACGTTCGCGTTTCTTTTTTTAGTCTTCTATAGATTTAATATTGTCTGTTTCTATTTTAACATTGTTTATTGAATCAAATCTTTTTGTTATTTTTTCAGTTGTTTTGTGAATGTTTTCGACGTCATTATTAACTGTTTGGATAGTTCTTGATAGTTTATCCCATCTTTCTCTATATCTTCCAAATTCAACACCTAATTTGTTTAATTCTTCATGTATAACTGAAGTGTATTTATCTCTTTCAAGTCCCATAAGTACGGATTGTATTATTGTAAGAAGTCCCATAATAGTAGTTGGAGAAGTTATCCATACTTTTTTAGATGCAGCATATTTTACAAGTGATGTATGATATGCATTTATCTCTGCGAATATTGCTTCAGCTGGTAAAAACATAATTGCTTGATCTGCAGTCACACCAGGTATTATGTATTTAGTTGAAATCGCATCAATATGTTTTTTTACATCTGCT
>CAVBMP010000060.1:0-8416 GCA_963596555.1 Bacteroides helcogenes | reverse complement strand
TTTATATCATGTACAACATCTTTAATTTCATAAAAATATATATATCCAAGTGGAATAATTATTATTAATACAAATCCTATTTTAGTGCTCATAATCTTTTCTATTAAACTAAATATTTTAAATTTATATATATATTTTCCTAATATTTGTTCTTCATATACAGCAGGATCATTTGATATATTCTTAATACCTTTTGTATAATAAATTTTTCTTCCTCCTTCATTTGTAATACCAACTATTTCATGAGTCACTATTTTTCCAGCTAGTTCTCCACTCATTCCTTTAAATGTAATAACATCCCCTACTTTATATGAACTAGACTTTTGTTCCTTAACAAGTATTACATCTCCTATTTTAAGTTTAGGTTCCATACTACTAGTTATAATTGAAAATGTTCTAAATCCAAATATACTAGGATAATTAGGTATAACTTTTTGGTATGCAGTTGCAATAACAAAAATAATTAATATCGCAAGTACGATTATTTTTAATACGTTTAAAATTTTTATTATTGTCTTCTTCATTTTCCCTCCTACATTGGTTTTATAAACATAATCTTTTTAACTTCAAATGTTGAATTTTGTAAAGCATTAGGTGCTTTTATATCTATTTCTATATTCCAATAATAATTTAATGTACTATTGGCTGGAATAGTTACACTATCAGCAAAATCAAAATAATATCTATTACTCTCTTCATTCAATTCAAGACTATCATTCAAATTAATTGTCTTTAATACAGGACTAGTAATATTAACATTCATATATGATTTTATTAAATTAATATTACCATCTAACTCAGTAAAAACTATTTTGACTCTTGAAGCTACATCTTTATTATTAGTAAGTTCAAATCTATATCTTTGTATTTTACCAGGATACATATTATCAATAGTAATTAATGGGTCAGTTGATAGTTGTCCTTGTTCTACATAAGTATTATCAATAAGAGCATACAATTTAACTTCAATATCACTATCTGTTATATAAAAGTTTCTATTATATTCAACATTTTCACCAGAAGAAGGCATTGTCTGCATCCATCCATAGGCACATAATGATAATACAACTATTAAAACTATACTTAATATCATTGATACTGTTTTATTATTCATGCTCTTTCCTTTCTAATTGATTTCTATATATGTTGCATAACTCTCAGGTGAAGTATCCACTACTTCAGAAATTCTTATATATACGCTTTGAGTAAATACTTGATTAACATCAGTTACTTTAGTCCAAGTAGAACTATCATCATTTGTATAAGACCACTCCATAGTTGTATCGAGTCCATTAATAGTGCCATCACTATTAAGTGTTAAACTAGGAGCATCCAATAGTTCATTAGCAGAACCAAATTTAAATAATACATTTAGATTAGTAGATGCTAGTGTATTAGTACAATCAACATCCCCTCCTTCTAACCATATCTTCAAATTCATTGGTACTCTAGTATTCGCAGGAATAGTAAATAACAATTTATCACTATCTATTTCATTATCATCACTAGTTGATCTTCCACCATCTTTATCACTAAATAATCTAACTAATTGAGTTGTATAAAAATCGCTTGATATATTACCATATTTAAATGACCCAGCTTTTATTATAGCATTAGTAGTATATTCATCCGTTATACCATTTTCAGCAGTTTTACCAAATATATATACTGAGTAGTTATTTGTTTCGGGATTAGTAAATGATAAAGATATCCTAAGTGCATCATAAGCAGGTCCATCTATATTGGTATCCTTATGTATATAAACATGTTTAGGATAGTTTTCTGTTTGCAAATAGAAATTAAAATCAATATAACCATTCTCTATCATTTGAGTAACAGAACCATCCGCAGAAGGTAATAATATAAATTCAGGGTCAGTCAATACTAAACCTTCATTAAAATCAATTGTATAAAAATTAGTGGCATCTACAGACGATACTTGTTTAAGTTCAAATTCATCAAAATTTTCAAGTATGGAATTTAAATCAACAGTCTTTCTACCAGAACTATCAGGATCAAGTTTAATAACAAGACCTTCTGCCGCTGAAACTTTTATATTTGATAAAGATATTTGAGGATTAGATTTATCTTGAAACCATGCATATGAAGATATAATAAGTAATACAGTGAAAGCAACTAACAAAATAATTTTAAATAAAGTTTTCTTATTCATTATTGCCTCCCACTACTATATAAGATGATGCTCTTAAATTTGATGTTTCTTTGTATCTTACTAATATAATTCTATTATCTAAAGTAATCTCACTATTATTTATATAACTTATCCAATTAGTACCATTATCAGTTGAATATTCCATAGTTTCATCCATTCCTATTAATATATTATTTTCAACTGTAACATTAGGTATATTCGTATTTTCATCTTTAGTAAATCCAACAAATGACAAATTAAACTTAAATAATCCTCCTCTTAAAGCTTCAACTGCTTCTCTATCATTTCCTTCAACCCAAATTCTTACTTTTAATTTAGATTTTATTTCTTCTCCATTACTCTTAATTTCAAATATTTTTTCATCTCCATTATTACTTTTTGAAGTATAAGATGCATTAATAGTATCTTTAACATTTGTTAATTTAGTTTCTTTAAATGAAGAAGATGTATCAACTTTCATATAAGAATATTCTTCATAATTAGTTGAATTTAAATCAAATGTATAATATCCACCATTATATTTTATTTCATAAGTTTTATTCGGAGCCCATATATAAACTGGAGTATCATCTAATTCATAACTATCAGTTTCACTATTATAATTATAATTTATGAATGCAACTCTAACTGCAGAAGCTATTAAATCTCTACTAAAGTCTCCATAATTACTAACTCTTGTAATGTCATTTCTTGTGTTAGAAGTATTCAATATCGCATCATTAACGTTTGTACAACATTCAGGATTTACATATGAAGCATTGTCTAAATAAATAGAAACATCAGAATCATTTTTAAACCATAAGTCAAAATCTAAGTAATCTTTATTTTCAATAGCTTCTGTAAATTTTATTGGATAGCCATCGGAATTTTTAGTAAGAGCCTTATAGAAACTAATACCATTACTAGTGACTTCATTATTAAACATAAGTTCATTAGTTGAATCAACATTAAGCACAGAACTCCAATCATCACCTGATTGAGATATTTGAATATTATTTGACTTAACTGTACCAATTTCAATATTATCCAAATGATTTTCAGCATTCGCAACAAACCAAGCATAGGAAAAAACAAATATAGAAACAATTATTGCTATAAGTTTAATCATTGTACTATAAATTTTCTTATTAGTTTGTTTATCCATTATTACCTCAAATTATCTAATGCTTTTCTTTTATTCTTTTTGTATTCTTTAATAAGATTATCAAATTTCTTTATTATTTCTTTGTCAGTTTTTTCTTCAAGTTTTTTTGCTTCTTTAAATTCTTCTTCAAGTAACTTTTTAAAATCTTTAAGAGAATATTGTCTATTGCTTGATAAAAACTCATCCATAAGTTTTTTCAAAGCATACTTATTCATCACTCTTTCTTCCTTTATTTTTCTATTTTCAGGTATATTTAAAATAACATAATCCATAAAGAATGCACTATCTAAATAAGATTTAGTTGTTAAATCATCAACTTTTTGATCTTGAGTGTCTACTTCTTTTTTATCTTTTACATCATATTGTTCAATGAATTCCCAAAGTTCAAGTGCTTTTTGAAAATTAGGATTTTTTAATATAGTATTAGTTTTTCTAATAGGAGATTTTACAGGCACAGCATTAGCAAGTTCTTTACAAAATGGTGTCTTTAAAAAGTCTGCTACTACCATCTCTATTTTAGCAAGTCTCTCTTCTATATTTCCTCCTCCAGAAACACCTGACAAATCTTCGCTAGAATATGTTTCTAAATTTAATGTCACATTTACTTCGTCTTTATTTATTTTAGTTTTACCTGTATATGTCAACGTTTTCTTTTTATTAGCAAAGCTACCACTCTTAGTTACTTCTTTTCTAAGTTGAAAGAAATAATTTAAGTTATTTAAAAGAGATATGATAAATCTATTTTCATACATATCGAAACTTTCTTCTTTATTAACATTTAATACTTTACTTGGTGTTATTGTTCCATCTTCAGATACATCTTGTATCAAATCAGTATGTTGTGCTAAATGTTTAATTGTTTCTTGACTAATTTTCTTAGCTTTTTCAACCGGAACAATTTCTTCTTCTTGCATTATGAATCTTTTTGGATTTCTTATAATATTATCTAAATACACAAGAGTATCTTCTATCTTGCTAATCCAAGAATAATCATATTCAATGCTTTTAAAAGATGAGTCAATAACTACTTTTGATTCATTAGCGCCAACAAATTGTTCAAATGCTTTTTCATCCGAATCACTAATCAAATTTAATAAGTTTTCTTTATTCATCTTTTATTCCTTTCTACATTGCCTTTTTAAGTCTAGCTAAATATTCTTTACATTCAGTCATGTTTTCTTTACCAAAAGTTTTATCTAAAAATTTAACAAACCCATCTATTTCATCTCTAATAAATGATAAGTTTAATTGTTCAAACTTTCTCAAGACTTTTTTACATAATATATAATCAAACCCATCAAGTTCAGTTCCACCACAAGCTACATAAACTGGGACAAATTCTTTTATATGCTTTACGATACGATTACCAAATGCTAATCTAAAATGTTCAATAACATAATTATCCATATCCTCTAATTTATCAAGAGTTTCTTGTGATACTGGATGCTCTTTTTTAGCTTTGTTAAATAAGCTTTCTAAATAAGAACTGTTTATTTTAATGCCTTCTGTTAATGGAGCATCAAATGCTTGACCTTTATCATTTATATCAATAGGCATTGCACGATCATATACCTTATCTGTTACCATGAATGTTGAGTCATCGTTATTTATTGTACCTATATACCACATATTATCAGGTATTTTTAATTTACCATCAGGTAAATGTTTTGGATCATTAGGCCATACGTTCGGTACTAAATCAATTACCCACTCATCACGAGATGGCATTTCCAAAATAGATAACATTTCAGCAAAATAGTATTCAACACGTGCTATATTCATTTCATCAAGAATAGTCAAATACATTTCATCATTATAACTAGCTTCATACATTGCTTTTAAAACTTCAGTTTCATTAAATTTCTTTGTAAACTCGTTGAAGTAACCGAATAACTCAGTTCTATCTCTCCAAGATGGTTGTACAGAAGCTATAGTAGCATCTCTACTTATAAATTTACCCCAAGCATAAGGAAGGGATGTTTTACCTGTACCAGAGATACCTTGTAAAATAACAAGTCTTGTTGCTCCTAAAGCAGCTACAAAAAGTCTAATAATTTTAACCTTGTAATACAATTTCATTTTACTAGCAGCAAAATTTCTAAAAGTATCACATAATTCTTCAAGGGTAAATGTATTACCAAAATTTTCTGGTGTCTTTCCATCATATTCTTCATCAATTTGAGTAAGTTTGAAGAATCTACTAGTAGTTTCAGGATTAATAGCTTCTTCTTCAGTAGATGTTTCGATCTCCTCGTTATTTAATCCTTTAGCTTCATCAATACTTAAAGTAGTACTTTCTTGAGGTTTCAATCCAATTTGGCTTACTTTTAATGCATATAATTCTTCCTTTTCTTGATTAAGTCTAATAACATCTCTATCTAACTTAGCAACTTCCTCAAGTAAACTCTCTTGTTCAACTAATGTTTTTCTAAATTTCAAATATTTTTTAATAAGCACAATTATTAAGTAGACAATACCTGCTAAAAAAGCAAATACAAGTATTACAGCAAGCCCGACTAATATCCATTGTCCAACTGAAAACTCCGAAGAATATTCTTTCAATATCTTCAAATAAGCTTTAAAATTAAACATTTTTCCAAATCCTTTAATAATTCCCATAGCTATGTTAATTATTCCAGAAAAGAATTGTTCCATAAAATCATATAAAAATCTTATATAAGTCGCCACACTGCACCTCTATTCTTATTCATTATACTCATATTAATTTTACCATAGATGCACATAAAAATAAACATAAAACCAACAAAAAAGAAAGATTTCTCTTTCTTATATATTAACAAATCATTTAACTTTTTTATAATCTAATAAAACCATAATAAATTTATATAATTGATAAATAAAGAATGCTGCTAATGGTAATATTATACATACAAAGAATCCAGTTTTTGTTTTTAAAAATGATAATACATCTCCTAATACAGGAATTCTAGTACCACTCCATGTAGAAATAATATCACCAGGAGCTACTTGTTGTTCATCTTCAACAACATTATTGTCTCCTTTAGTAACATAAGATGTCATACCATTAACCTCAATAGCTGTTTTGATACGGTGAGTTTTAATAATAGTTGTATCATCTTCACGAGCGAAAAATGATATAACATCCCCTTCTTTTAATTTACTAGTTCCATCATATTTTTTAGTTATAATTAAGTCACCAGTCATAATAGTAGGTTCCATTGATCCAGTTTGAATATTCAAAGGAACATAACCCATTATATTAGAAACACCCTTTTCACGTGTTGTTAATGTAATTAATGTAACAGTAGCTGCTAAAATTATAATAATCCATATTATTACATTTAAAATAACTTTTAATATCTTTTTTCCTTTCATTTTATACCTCCACTAGATTATGCTCCTGCTGTTGCTTTAGCTATTTGGAATCTATATATAACTTTAGTACCTGATGCATTATTTTCACAGTCATAATCTTGACCTTCAATCCATGCATATACTCTAATCTTATTTATACCAACAGCTAAATTAAATGGTAATGTTGTATTTGTACCATTTCCTTCAACAGTAACAATATCAGGAGTTACAGACGAAAAATATGTAGTTGATGTTGACGTATAATCAACTTTATTTTCAGTTGTAATATCTGTTTGAACACCATAATATGAAGCAACTTTAGTTCCATCAGTCAATGTAACACCATAGTTACCAGCTTGTGATATACCATTAGTTGTATGTTTGTCTGCATTTGGCTCCCAAATAACATTTGTAGTTGTACCAGCACTATGTGAAGTTGCTCCTTTTAAACCTCTAGCAGTAGCATAATCACCTGCAGTAGCGCTACCCTGATATAAGAACGCTAATCTAGATGCATTTTTAAGTCCTTTATCAGTGCCACTTGTAACAACATCTGAAGAACCAGTTAAATAAATTGAAGTAGCTTGTGTTGCTAAAATAAATAAATCAAAAGCAATAAAGTCTCCCTCAGTACCAGCGGTACCATCAGCATTTCCAGCTTCAGTACTTCTAGATGCTTCTAATCTATAACCACTAGCTATGGTTGAGTCAGCAACTAAACTTCCTTTATACATTTTCATAAAACCAGTGGTTGTTTCAACATCTCCTATTGTTGACACAGGTGATAACTTACTTGGTAATTGGTTAGTTGAACCAGTATAACCAGCAGTAATATCAGCATTTGTAATATTTGCTTTCCATTTTTGAGCATCAGTTGAAATTTGAATACCATTAGTGGCATCAACTGTTACTTCAATATCTTCAACAGAAACAGTTGTATTTTCAGTAAACCATGCATATGATGCAGTAGTTAAGGAAACAGCTGTAACTATTAACATAAGAAACGCAGTAAGAACTTTTTTTCTATTATCATTTTTTTCTTCTTTTACTTCTGTTTGTGCAGGAGCTACATTAACATCTTGTACAGGAGCTGCATTAACATTTGGATCAGCTATTGTAACCTCTTCTTGCACAACAGGGTTTTGATTTTCATTGTTCATTTTTTAATTCCTTTCTAAAAATTATTCAGTTTTTTCTGTTATAACCATGGCCATTTTCATTTCGCCACCAATTATATCATCAACACATTCCGGATCATTTCCTTCTAGCCATACAATGATAGAATATCTATCAATCTCACCAGGTTTAATATTGTCTCTATCTTGTTGCATAATTAAATGATTTGAAATAAACGGTATAGTATCTGATTCCGCAGAACCATCTTTAGCTTTTTTAGCGTAAACACTCTCTTTTCCATTAACATAGACTGCTACTCTAACAGCTTCATCAACATTTTTTATAACCGACTCAATAACAATCTTAGTTTTATAACTAACATTTTCTTTACCATCATTTTTAATAAAAAATGTATAGGCAATATAGTTATCAGCACTATTATCACCTTCTTTTGATATAACTTCCTCTATTGGTATCCATGATTTTGTAATATTATCCATGTATTCTAAACCTTTTGCTTTAATTTGAACAGTTTCAGCAGAAAATTCAGAATCAGAAGACATCAATATATGTCTTTCACTTTTAAGGTTTCTATCTAACTTGATAGTAAAATATCCATTACTATTAACAACATATAGTATTAAATA
>CAVBMP010000059.1:0-5313 GCA_963596555.1 Bacteroides helcogenes | reverse complement strand
TTAATTATATAAAACTTAGTATTTAATTTAATATGTTTTTCATTAATAAATGCTTCTACAAATAAATAATCTAATACAACAAATATAAATGTCATAGTTACATTCTCAATCATATCTACTTTATCATAAATAACAATATCAAATAGACAGAATATACCAAATAACAATAAAACATATAATGCATAAATTCCTTTTTTAATATATTCTTTCATTTTACTTTCACTTCCCTTATTATTATCATCTTCATTATTCTCTTCTGCATATTCAAAATCTTTACTTGTATTATAAAATTTATTTCCTTTTTCTTCTTCTTTATTTATTATATTCATATATTTATCTGTATTAATTCTATCAATATTTCTTGTTTCTAATGAAAGTTTTCTACATAAAGTTTTTGCTCCTTCAAGTTCTTTCATACATTTATCTATTTTAGAAATTTGTTTTAATGATACATCTTCTAATGATTTTGTTTTATTAAATAAACACTTTATATCCTCTATAGAAATATTACACTTTCTAAGCATTATTATCTTTTTAAGTTTCACTATATCTTTATCACTATAATTTCTATATTCATTATCACCTCTAGTTGGTGTTAATAAACCTTCCTTTTCATAGAACCTTATATTTGCTCTTGAAACATTTAATATTTTTTCCACTTCTTTAATCTTCATTTTTGGTTCCTCCTTATCAACTATAATCTATAAAGTAAGTTTATAGTCAATATTTAAATCATATCTTTTACACACTAGTATTATACCAAAAAAAATAGGTAATTTAAACCCACTTTTGCATTATAATTTCTTTTGTTTTATACAAACACCATTTACTTTAATAAACATTTTTCTAAATAGTTCTTCATCTTGAACTAATTCATCAACATCTTTTAAGAATTTCTCATATTCTTTATCTTCAAAATACATTTTTTCAGTAGCATATCCACTCTTACCGAATTTATTCTTCATATGTTGTTTTGAATCTTCAATCATTTGCTCTAATGTATCATTTTCATTATGTTCTTTTATATATTCATAAGTTCTTCTTAAATATACTTCTATTTCTGTATTCCTATCAGCTGAAGATACTATTTTACCATAAATATTTCTTGGTTCGTCATTATTACTTGCTCTATGGTCTTCTACTGCATATGCCATTGTTTTAATTTCATCTTCAGTAAAGAAATTTCTTAAGTTTTTATCTTCAAATAATATTTTAGCAGAGAGTTTTTCATGATTTTTAGCATCAATATGATGAGCAATATCATGATAAGAGGCAATCGTATAAACCATATCATAATTTATATTGGGTATGGTACTTGCAAAAGCAAAACTTCTTTTAATAACATATTCTATATGGTCTAATGCATGTCCTTTATCATTTTTATCATATTCTTTTAGAATTGTATTTTCTATATATTCCTTTAACTTATTATTTACTTTCATATTAACCAATCTTCCACATCTCTTTCATTAATACTATTTAGTGTCTTACCACTTATAAAATTAATATTATTATACTTTTCTTTTAAGTGTTTTAAACTACCTGCGAAAGTACTACTACCTGAAGTCACAAAAATATAAACATTTTTATTAGTTAAATCATTCTCATCAATAAAAGTATCTATTATTGCAGGTTCTTTATACCACCAAACAGGAAAACCTAATATAACAGTTTTATATTCAAAAATATTTTCTACTTTGGATTTAATTTCAGGTCTTGAACTTTCATCATTTTGCTCTTTAGTTGATCTACTTTCTTTATCATTCCAGTCTAAATCAGCACTTGTATATAAAACACTTGGTTCTATTTCAAACAAGTCACTTTCTATTAATTTTGATAATTTTTGTGCAACATTTTTAGTTGTCCCTGTTGCTGAGAAATAACATACTATTTTTTTATTCATATTATTCACCTTTCTTTTTTATTATAACTTATTTATAAAATTTAAAGCATCGTTATATATTTCACTCTTCTCTTCTTCGTTCAATATTTCATGTCTTAAATCTTTATATAATTTACTTTCTATATTTTTATATCCTATATCTTTTAAGAATTCTTTTAATTCAATAAATTTTTTCTCATTTTGAATAACTGGATCATCAGAACCTGCGATTAAAAGAATATCTAAATTTTTATTTTTAACTTGATAATCATTCTTTTTAAATGCTTGTTTCATTAGTTTATATAAATTAATAAATCCGTTAGTTGTAAATATAAAACCACATAATTCATCATCATTGTAAATACTTATATTATTAGTACTTTTAGATAACCAAGAGTTTTCATCTTTATATCCTTTATTATAATTACCAAAGGTTAATTTATTTAAAAATTTGTTTCTTTTTTTACCTAAACCAAATGTCTTACATAAATATGCTAGTCCTATGGCTACTGGTGTGAATGGATTATATGTAGGTGTCCCACAAAGTATTAGTTTCTCAAGTTCAAAATCATATTTTTCTATATAACATCTAGATACAAGTGTACCCATACTATGACTAAATAAATATATTTTTTTATCTTTAAATTTGTTTTTAATATATAAAGTAACTTCATGCAAATCATCAACAATATAATCAATATTATCAGTATAAAAGTAACCTAAATCATCATTATCCTTAATACTCTTACCATGACCTCTATGGTCATTAATAACACATGCATAACCATGGCTTGCTAAAAACTTCATAAAATCAAAATATCTTTCTTTATGTTCAGCCATACCATGCGACAATTGTACAACACCAAGTATTTCACCTTTAGGCACAATATATGCAATATCTAATTTTAAACCATCAGAACTAGAAACAATTTTATCATATTTTATCATACTTACCATCCTTATAATTATTTAAAAATTCTATTTCTTTATCACTAATATTTATATAATCAGATATATCTAAATCATTTAAACATTTAAATATTTCATCATTCAAAATACTATTTAACAAATTATTTTTATCTGATGACTTAACTAAATCAACTAAATTAATTAAAGATTTAAATATTCTAAATATATATGCATTTTCAATTTCTTTATTCTTTTCAATTATCATTCTTCTATAAAATTCTTTAATGAAATTCATATGATCATTAATAACTTTATCATTTACTTTTCTTCTACTGATAGAATAATCACTTATGTAATAGTTATACCAAACATGAGAACTTATTCCTATAGTGTTTACTTTATTCATTAAATCTATCATAAACAAAGTATCTTCACTCATACCAAGATTATTATTAAATCTTAAACTTCCAAGTGTACTTCTTCTATAAAGTCTAGTATATATTCTACCTGATGGGAGATTACCAATAATTTTATTATTATTCTTTAATTTACCAGATATTAATTTATCCATAAATAATTTTAAATTATCTTTGTTATAGACATAAAAATCAAGTTCACATTTTCTTACTTTATAAACTACGTCATTTTTAATCTCGTTGTAACCTCCAATAACAAGATCTAATTTATTCTTTTCAATTAAATTATAAGCATATCACATACTTATTTTATTCATAATATCTTCTAGTGTAACAACACCTTCTCTTAATATTTTAATTTCATTATTTTCTACCTTCACTATCGTTGATGCAATACCTATTTTACTTTCACCATCGTCAATATAAATATCAACATTATCATTAAAATCATTATATATACTTTTTATATTAGTTCCACTAGGTCTATTTGATATATTAGCACTAGGTGCGGCGATAGGAATATTACTATATTTAGATAATTTTAATGCAATATCATTTTCAGGCATTCTAATTCCTACAGTATCTTTATTATTAGTAAGTATATCTGGCACTATATCTTTCTTTTTAAGTATAATTGTTAAAGGTCCAGGTAAAAACTCTTTTATAATTTTATATTCTAAAGGAGTAATATCTTTAGCAATCATATTAATCATATTAAGAGATGAAACTATTAAATTAATAGGTTTAGTTATATCTCTTTGTTTAACTTTATATAGTTTCTTAATTGCATTTTCATCAAGACCATTTACACCAATCGCATAAACTGTTTCAGTTGGAAAAACAACTATTTTACCATTTTTAAGTTCACTTGAAACATCAATTAATTTACTATCAGAAATATTTCTATATATCATAAAATCACCATTTCAATTATAACAAAATAGAGCAAATAAATCACTAAGTTATTTCTTCCTATTATCTTTTTATTCCTAGATAAGCCTATTGCCTCACCAATTACCATGCCAGGTGATAAACATAGTCCATTATCATAATTTTTCTTACTTCCTATATTTATTTTAACACAGGCAAATTTACAATGTAAATTAAAAAGCATACCATAAAGGCACACTATTTTATTGAACCAATCCTATCGAGTGGATAAATTCTTAAACTTACTTTTCCAATAATATCTTTTTTATTAAAATTACCTAATATTCTACTATCTTTTGATACTGTCCTGTTATCACCAAGAACAAAATATTCATCATCCTTAGTTTCATATTCAAAGTCTGCTGTATCCTTAAATGAAAGATTAGTTTCAATTAGTTTTCCATTAATATAAAGTTTATTATCAGTATATCTTATTTGTTCATTTGGAAGTCCAATGACTCTTTTAATAATCTTATCATTATCTTCATCATTTTTTACAACAACTATATCAAATCTATTAATTTCATTAAATTTATAAGTTATTTTATTCAAAATAACCATTTGACCATCTAATAACGTATCATTCATACTATCGCCATCAACAATCGCAGGTGTCACAAAATACGTTCTTATTACAAGTACTGCTAAAACAATAAAAACATAGTCTCTAATTGAATTCCAAATTTTTTTCATATAATCTCCTTTTAAGAAAAAATTAGGTAATAAAACCTAATTTCTTTCCTTAATTTTAAATGTTCCTTTGAATCCTTTTAAGAAGTTAAGTTTAGCTCTTCTTACTTTTCCTTTTTTAACAACAGTTATTTTTTCAATAATTGGACTGTTTACTGGGAAAACTCTGTTGATTCCAACGTTTCCACTTTTCTTTCTAACAGTGAAAGTTTCAGAAACGCTACCACCTTTACGAGCAGTAACTATACCTTCGAATGCTTGAATTCTTTCTCTTTTACCTTCTTTAATCTTAACATCTACTCTTACAGTATCTCCAACTTGAAAATCTGGAACGTTAGGATTAATTTGTTTCTTATTGATTTTATCAATCAAATTCATAGTAATATCCTCCTTTGTGCTTTCTTTAATCTTACAATTAATGCATCGGATTAAGCGATATAATCATAACACAAAAGATAAGATATGTCTAGTATTAATTAGCATTTT
>CAVBMP010000058.1:0-8091 GCA_963596555.1 Bacteroides helcogenes | reverse complement strand
ACTCTATCTAGTGTGGTCTTATTAATAATTTTTTCAAACATTGGTGCTAATGGTTCTGAAACAATTACTTTTTTTATTTTATGATCATTTATATAATGTATCATATTTGCTGGCTCTGCTGTTACATCAATCCAGTATGAAGTTGCACCTATTTTTGATAATGCTAATAGCGTAGAGTCAACTTCAGGAACTGTTAATAAACAAACTCCAACTTTTTCTTCATCCTTAACACCATCTCTTTTTAAAGCAGTTGCAAAACAATCTGTCTTAAATTTTAATTGACCAAATGTCATTGTTTTACCAAAAAATTGAGCATAATTATAATCTAAATTATTTTCATTTGTATTCATAACTGCATTGTAAAGTGTTTGATCTACATCAAATTTTCTAATTGGTTCTTTTCTATGATATTTTGATTTAAATTCCTTTTCCATATTTACCTTCCTTCATTATTTAAAATATTACATCAAATAAAGATAAAAATAAATATTTCAATTGACCAAATGTATCATATTTGATACAATGAATAATATGAAAAACATGTATGAGTATATTAATTATATTGAAGTAGATAAAACTACTGAAGAAATTGAAGAAGATTTTGTTAAAGATTTTATAAGTTTTAGAAAGGAAAATAACTTAACGCAAGAATTACTTGCTATATATTCAAATGTAAATAGGACTAAAATTGCTAGAATAGAAAGTGGTATGCACTCTCCTACTATCAGAAACTTACTTCAAATACTAGGACCAATCGGTTATACAATAAAAATTGAAAAAATAAAGAAAAATAAATAATTTTATAGTATAATGTATTATAGAGGTTTATTATGAATATAGAGAAGATTGTAAAAGAACAAAGAAAATACTTTAATGAATTTAATACAAGGGATATTAATACTAGAATAGACACTTTAAAAACTATTCAAAAATGGATACAAAATAATGAAGATAAAATATTTGATGCTTTAGAAAAAGACTTAAATAAATGTAATGCTGAAGCATATATGTGTGAAATTGGAATGGCACTTAGTGATATTAGATATCAAATTAATCATTTAAAGAAATGGTGCAAAAGAAAAATAGTTTCAACTCCTATATCACAATTCCCATCTATTGGTTATAAATATTATGAACCATATGGTGTTACTTTAATAATGAGTACATGGAATTATCCATTTTTATTATCAGTACAACCTACTATTGCTAGTATTGCTGCTGGTAATACTGTTATATTAAAACCAAGTGCTTATTCACCAAATACAAGTTCTCTCTTAAAAGAAATGTTTGCTGAAACATGTAATAAAGATTTAGTAACTGTTATTGAAGGTGGAAGACGTGAAAATGAAGAAATATTAAATCAAAAATATGATTATATATTCTTTACAGGAAGCAGTACTGTAGGAAAACTTGTTATGTCAAAAGCAAGTGAAAATTTAACACCAATTACATTAGAATTAGGTGGTAAAAGTCCATGTATTATAGATGATGATGAAAACTTCAAAACATGCGTTAAAAGATGTTTATTTGGTAAACTATTAAACGCAGGACAAACATGTATTGCGACAGATTATTTATTCATAAGAGATGATTTAAAAGAAAGATTTATTGAAGAATCAAGAATTATAATTGATGAGTTCTTTGGTGAAAATCCTATTAATTCAGATCAAATGGTCAAAATAATTAATAAAAAACATTTTGATAGATTAAAAGATTTAATTAAAGATGAGAAAATATTATTAGGTGGCAAATTCGATAATGAAACTTTAAAAATGGAACCTACTTTAATAGATGTTAAATCTAGAAATTCTAAGATTATGCAAGAAGAGATATTTGGACCTATTCTTCCTATTATGACATATAAAAATATTGATGAAGTTATAGAATATATAAATGATCATGAAAAACCACTTGCTTGTTATATATTTTCAAGTGATAAAATAGTTCAAGATAAAATAATTCAAAAATGTAGTTTTGGTGGTGGATGTATTAATGACACTATTATGCATGTAATACCACATAATCTTCCATTTGGTGGTGTTGGTCATAGTGGTATGGGTTCATATCATGGTAAACATAATTTTAAAACATTCTCACATGAAAAAAGTATATTAAAGAAATCTAAATCATTTGATATGCCAGTTATATATTATCCATATAATAAATTAAAATTAAAATTATCAAGATTATTTTTAAGATAAAAAAAGGAGCAAAATCTGCTCTTTTAGTTTGTCTTAATTTATTGTATGTTTTTTATTCTTTATAAAGTATATAGTTGTACATAATATAATAAATGAAACAATAATCATAAGAATATTTTCAGAAACACTATCAAGTGTTTGAGGATTTTCAACTACTGTATTTTCTGTATTAGCCTTTCCTTTTGTTTCACTAGTTAATACATAACTACTAAAATGATTTGTTACAAATTTAGCATAGTTTTTACCATTAATTGTAACTATTTCAGTATCATATTCTTCTTTTTCATTTGTACTTGATACATAGTAAACTTTATAATTTAAATTTGAATTATATTCACCATCTAAAGGAAGATAAACTTCTATTCCTTTGTCTATTTTATGTATGAAACTACCATTATAATATTTAATTAATGATATGTCGTATGCAGATTCAACTGTTTGTCCATCATTTTCAAAATTATTTATTATATTTGTATTATTTTTGATATCCTTTGCATTAACCATAGCATCAATTGGTACATCATAACTTTCTGTTTTTATGCTTACACCAGTTGTACTATCATATGCTTCTACATATAAATTATTAACATATTTACTTGGAACTTCAGTAACTACAAATTCCATTTCAACATCGTTAATTTTTATACTAGCAAGATAAGCAGTAAATTCTAAACCATTTGTTCCTAGAATTTCATTTACAAAATTATTAAACCATTCTCTTCCACTTATTTCATCAGTTGCATAAATATCTTCAATTGAAAATGTATCGTCAATTTCAATATTTACATCAACTTTATTATTAAAGTATTCATTTAATCTTGCTTCTATTTTTTCTTTAATATTGCCTGTACTGTCCTTATCTACAAATAATATTTGGTTTTCATGATGGATCACTTGTTTGATACCATACATAATTCCATCTTTAAACATTCCCGCTTGAATATATCTTTCTCTTACTAAGGTATCTCCGCCTCCTCTACCTCCATTTGATATAAACTTATATTCAGGATATTCCTCCATTATTTTTTTAAAATCTTGGAAGCGTGCGAATATAGTATCTTTATTATAATCTGCATCTTCTATCGCACCATAGTGGTATATTAAGTTAATTAATTGTAATCCATATAATCTATCACTATCTTCAAAATTTGCTAGTACCTTTTTTGCCTTTTCTATCTCTTTTGTATCAGCATCTTTTAAATATGATACTTCAACATTAATACTAATTGAAGTTGTTCCTGCATCTGAATCATCAAAGAAATAACTTAACACAGCATTTTTATAATCATTTTCATTAAATTCTAGCATTATATCACTAGTATCATATCCTAAATATTTTAAATATGTTAGTATAATATCTTGATATAGATATTCTTTACATTCTTTAATCCATTCATCAGTTGTAGGACCACTTTTATTAACTGTACACTGACTATCCATTACATAACTCGGATCTACGATTTTTGTTTCCATTATTTTTTTACCATTTACCTCTTTTATAGGTAAACTATTAAGTTTTTCATTCGCTTCCTCTTCAGTTAAAGCATTTACAAAATTTGGTGTGATTAATGCAAGTATACAAGTAATGATAAATAATATTTTTATTTTTTTCATATTTTATTCTCCTTTTCATAATTAATTTTATCATTTTTAATTAGTATATTTGTCTGATAGAGATTCACAATAATATTGATTACCTTCTCTATAACCATTAAATGGCATATTTGATATAACAACACCATTTAAGCCGTTTGATTCCGCTACTACATAATTATTACTATTTACTCCTACTATTAAAGTTATATGTGTTTTTATTGATATAGCATCACCTATTTCACATACTGCTGATGATTTGCCTTTAAGTTCAATTCTTGGTTTATCATCATACCACACACCAACTTTCTGCATACCCTGCGATACTGCCCAGTTAAAGAAACCAGTACAATCAAATGAATTATAGTAATAAATATTCTTCCCTGGTGATTCAGAACCTTTTGTTTTAGTACCCCAATCTTTATTAATACCTAATGCTTGATGTTTTCCACCCCAATAGTAAGGTAACTTATATCCATAGTCTGCTAGTGTACCTATTAATGTCATAGCCGCAGCAACAGTTGCTTCTCTAGTTCCTACACCATTAGCAGTTACTGCATTCTTTATCTTCTCATTTAGTTCACTAACACTTGAACCATTTTCATTTAAAAGATCTGCTATTGACTTACCTTCTAAATCTTTTAAATTACTATATAATGAATCACTCGGAGAAATAGGATAATTGCTTACATTAAGTTTTCTATCTTTAATAGTCTTCTCATATAATTTATTTATTTTTTCTTTTACCTCAGGATCTTTAATCGCAGATATTCTTTCTTTAATAGATTTTGCTTTACTAGAAAAATTATTTTTATTTAATGATTCAATATCACTTACTAAATCAACATACTCTTTATATCTAGATATCTTTTGTTGAAAACCTGCTTTATCTGGATCATCATCATCTAAATTATCAATATATCTTTTTGCTTTATCATAATCTACTTTACTAAATGAAGTTTCAATTCTATCTATATATCCATTTATTATACCTGCCTTATCTGCATTATGAAAGCAATCAACAACACCATTACTATTAGCACCTACTACATCAAATACAAGTCCCACTATAGTTGGTACTAAAAATATAGCAACAGCTGCGATAAACATATTAACTATTGTTTTATTTGCTTTAGTTATATTATCATTATCTGAATCGGTTATTGCTCTTACATATGTAATCATACCAAATATAATTAATAAGATTGGTACAGCTATTTTAATAATAGTAATAGCAATCTTAACTATTCTCATAACTTCTAATACTTCAGGAGCACTGCATATCCCTAATACCATATAATCACCTACGCTCTATTAAAATTATATCACAAAAAGAAAAGACACAAAAGTGTCTAATTGAATTTATTATATCTTTCTTTCATTCTTTCTTTTCCAAGTAACTTCATAATGTGATATAAGTCAGGTGTATTTGACTTAGTAGTTAATGCAACTCTTAGTACAGTTGATACATCCGCTACATTACCTTTAAAGTTCTCAGGATTTTTCTTATACTCTTTAATATTAGATGCATAACCTAATGATTCACACATTTCTTTAATCTTACTAAACCAAACATCTTTTTCATCATTCTCATCATAATATTTAGTCATATAAGTATTTAATATATTTTTAATTTCATCTTTATCAGTTATATTTTTCCACTCATATACTTTATCTTCTTTTTCAAATAAGTCATCATACATATACCATATTAAACTCTTAATCATTTTATAGTTATATATATCTTTTCTTGGTTTTTCTTGTTCTCTTTCAATATTTAAAATACTTGTATAATAATTTCTATCTCTATCAATTAATTCTTTGAAGTCATTATCATATATACATGCCCATTCATAAGACTTATCACATAAATCACTTGCCTTCATTTTAGAAATTATATCTTTTGATATATTATTTAATTTTTCAAGATCAAATAACGCACCTGATGCTGACATCTTATCAGCAGAAAATTTAAAATCAGTAAATAATGCATCTGGATTACTACGTCTCCATTCTTCATAATTAGAGTTTATTATAGTCATTACAGCTTCAACTACTGCATCTGGATTATAACCATTTTCTTCATAATAACTTATAGAAAATTCAGGATCTTTTCTCTTACTAATCTTTCTTTTAATATCACCATCTTGTTTTAATATTAATGGGTATTGAATATACTTAGGTAATTTAAAACCAAATGCTTCAAATAATTCAATATGCTTTGGTACAGAACTAATCCATTCTTCTCCTCTTACAACATGAGTAGTATGCATTAAATGATCATCTACTAAATGAGCAAAGTGATAAGTTGGTAATTTATCACTAGATTTCATAATAACAAAGTCCTCATCGTTTGATGGGAATTCTATTCTACCTTTAACTTCATCATCAAAAGGTATTTTAGTTTCAAAGTCACCCATTGATTTAAATCTAATAACATAATCTTCATTATTTTTAATTTTATTACACATTTCATCTATAGATAAAAATCTACATCTAGCATATTTACCATAATATCCAGTTCTTTGTTTTTTTCTTTCTTGATTAACTCTCATAGTATCTAATTCTTCTTTGTTACAAAAACATGGATATGCTCTTCCCATCTCTATTGCTTTTTTAATATAAGCATGATAAATATCTATTCTTTTACTTTGAATATATGGACCATAATTACCAACTATTTTACCATCATATTCATATTCAGTTGGGTTTAAACCATAATGATTAAGTACATGAGTTATTTTTTCTACCGCATCACTTATTTCACGTGCTTTATCAGTATCTTCATTTCTTAAGAAAAATACTCCATCACTATTCTTATATATAATATAGTCTATTAAAGCACTCATAAAGTTACCTATATGCATATATCCAGTAGGACTAGGAGCAAATCTAGTAACATATTGTCCTTCTTTTAAATCTCTTTCCGGATATAATTTTTCATAATATTCAGTATCATGTTTTAAATCAGGAAATATCAAATTAGCTAAATCTTTGTTTGTCATAATACACCTCTTTTTAACAAATAAAATTATATAATATTTTCCAAATTAAAACAAGACTATTTGTCTTGTTCATTAAATAAAATTTAAAGTTCCCACTTTTTTACAACCGGGAAGTTAGTCTTAGAATTAGTCAAGGACGAAGCGGCAGCTGAGTTCATCTTGATCCTTGACTAATAATTTTAAATATAATGGTTAGTTAAAACAAAGTCCTGCTTTGTTTTTGTACCTATAATTTGATTTATTTACTTGTTAGGTATATTATATCAAACGTTGGCTTATTTGTCATTATGTAAAGGAGTTAAAGAAAAAAATGATAAATTATCGTCAACTAAATTTTCTTCAAAGAGAAACTATTCAAATTTTATTAAACAAAGGAAAAACATTTACTGAAATTGGTGAAGCAGTTGGTAAAGATAGAACTACAATTGCTAAAGAAATAAAAAGAAATAGATATATTAAAAGTTATTTTTATGAACCATTTGATATTAATGCAATTAATGATGCTATATCAAAATGTGAAACATTACAAAGTAAGCCTTATGTTTGTAATACTTGTTGTAAAAAAAATCAATGTAATAAACATCATCTTTATTATGAATATAAACTAGCTCAAAAAAAATATGAACAAAATTTAATTGATTCTAGATCCGGAGTAGATATCAAACCAGATACTATTAATGCTATTGAAAATCAAATTGTTCCATTAATTAAAAATAAGAAACAAAGTGTTAATCAAGTTTATATTAATCATTCAGACATTCTCTACTTTTCAAAATCTACTTTCTATAAGTATGTCGACATTGGAATCTTCTCTCTGACAAATGCTGATTTGCCAAAGAAAATCAGGTATAAAAAAAGAAAATATAAAAAGAATGAGAAAGAAAATAAGCGAGAACTTTCACTATTAAAAGGTAGAACTTATGAAGATTTTATTGAATATACGTTTTACCATCCAAGAATGAATATTGTTGAAATGGATACTGTTATAGGTAAACGAAATGAAGGAAAATGCTTATTGACATTATTTATTCGTAAAACTCATTTTATGCTGATTTTTCTTCTAAATAAAAAAGATTCCGCATCAGTAAATGCAAAAATCAATTTCATTAAATCTACTCTAGGAATATCTTACTACTCAAAAGTATTTAGAATTTTTCTTACCGATAATGGAACTGAGTTCTTTTCTGTACTAAATTTTGAAAGAGATTTAGATACGGGCAAAAAAGTTTCCAACATATTTTTTTGCCATCCATATTCTAGTTATGAAAAACATGGAATTGAAGTTAATCATG
>CAVBMP010000057.1:0-2013 GCA_963596555.1 Bacteroides helcogenes | reverse complement strand
GTATTTTAGAAATAATGATTAGATGTGTTAATAATGAAGTAATGATTAATATTATGAGTAATAAAAGTGATTTAGATTTATTAAATATTGATGTTGATTCATTATATTTAAATAATAAATATATTAAAGGAAAAGAATATTTAATTGATAAAATAAATAATTTTAAGTTTTCGATTTATCCTGAAAGTTTTTATCAAATTAATAATGAAGGTATGATTTCAATTTATAATAAAGCAAAGGAGTATATTGGAAAAGGAACTTCTTTACTTGATTTATATTGTGGCACTGGAACTATTGGTATATGGATGAGTGATAATTATAAAGAAGTTACTGGTGTTGAAATAAATGTATCAAGTATAAAAAATGCTAATATAAATAAGAAATTAAATAATGTAAATAATATTAAATTTATATGTAGTGATGCTAAAAAAGTAAAAGGAAAATTTGATTCAATTATTGTAGATCCACCTAGAAGTGGTCTTTCAAAAGATGTAGTTAATTATATTAATAATTCTAATTCAAAAAGATTAGTATATATATCTTGCAATTATAAAACATTAAAAAGAGATATAGATTTACTTGATAATTATTGTCTTAATGAGATGTCAATTTGCGATATGTTCCCAAGGACAAAACATGTCGAAACAGTTTGTGTTTTAGAAAGGAAGTAAAAAATGACTAAATTTATAAAAGTAATGTTTGGAAATAAAGGAGCCAACTTTGAATATAAAATAGGTGAAGTAAATGTAGCTAAAACTTGGAATCCTAAGGCTAAAAATGGTAAAGATTTTGGAGGATTTAATTATTGTAGAGAAGAATGTATTCTTAGATGGTTACATAGAGGAGATACTGTTTATGATGTAAGCATACCTAGTGATGCAGAAAATATAAAATTAGATGGTGCTACTGAAATTTATAGAACTAATAAAATTATTTTAAAAAATCCCAGAAAAGTTAATGATGAAATGGCGTTGCATTTTTATCAAATATCAGATATACCAGAAAAGGCTTATTATAAAGCGTTAGGTGTAATAAGTATAATGAATTATCGAAATACTGCATTAGCAATTCTAAGAGATAAAGTAAATAAAAATAATATTGATGAAGTGTTAGAAGAATGGAATGATTTTATTTCTCATGGAGAAAAATATGATAGAAATAATAAATTAGTAGATGAAATATCTAATTATTTAAAAAATATAAAAGGAGAAGTAGATGAATAGAAAAGTTAAACCATATACTATATGGAAACATTTTAAAGGCTTCACTGTATTTGTACTAGCAGTAGCTAAGCATAGTGAAACAAATGAGGAATTGGTTATATATTATTGTTATAATGATAATGAAGATATTAAACATAATGATGGAATTTATGCAAGACCAATAAATATGTTTTTATCAGAAGTAGATCATAATAAATATCCAAATATTAAACAAAAATATAGATTTGAAGAAATAATAAAATAATTTTATAACTAATTGATAATTAACTATTTTTATGATATCATTTTATATGATAGGAGCAATTATGAAAGTAAGATCTAAGAAAGACAATGATAAAAAATTACCTTTGATAGTATTATTAATAGTGTCTTGTGTAGGGATGAGTATAGGTTTTGCTGCACTTTCTACTACTCTTCAAATAAATGGAGTAGCAAGTGTATCAGGAATGTCTTTTAAAATTGAATTTCAAAATTTAAGTGAAGCTACTCTTACAGGTAATGCTCAAAAGATAACTGATCCTGTAATTAGTGCTGATAAGACTGAAATAAGCTCATATAACGTTAACTTTTTAGATCCAGGTGATTCTATATCATATACATTTCAAATTGCTAATAATGGTACTATAAATGCTAAATTATCTGAAATAATAAAAAATACTATTACTTGTGAAGGATATGGTAATAGTGAACAAGCTACAACTGATGCTAATAATGTATGTGCTAATTTAGAATATACTTTAAAATATCAAGAAGCACAACCACATTATGATGAGAATTTTATATATACTAC
>CAVBMP010000056.1:0-2346 GCA_963596555.1 Bacteroides helcogenes | reverse complement strand
CTTTCGTTAAAGTATAAAATGTTTTTGTAGATTTAGTTTGGAGGTATAATATGAATTTATGTGAAATTTTAGCAATCAATTTAAAATATTATCGTAAAAAATATAATTTATCACAAGAAAAGTTTGCAGAAATTTTAGGAACAACACTTTCATATTTGAATCAAATAGAAAATAACAAAGTAGATGTTAAATCATCAACTATTGATAAATTCGCAAAAAATATAAGTAATTATGATAAAAAATCTAAAATAAAACCAGAAGATTTAGTTACTTATTCAAAGAAACATGTCACAAATTTTTCAAGAATAGATGAACGAAAAAAGAATTAATTGAAACTTAACAATTAATTTTTTTTATTTCACAAAAAAAGAGTTCAAGTGAACTCTATACACATTCTATGAATGTATCATTTAAGCATCTTATACTACATAAACAATTACAATCCATAGTGAACAATGAATCAGTTGCTACATAAGGATATAATGAAGTAGTGTCAGGATTTGCAGTCAATACTCTAAAAGTACAACAACATCCATCTACTTTTTCTACTCTAAATACTGTACTAGTAGTAGTTTCAGTATCACTTCTACTTATTGGCATAGCCCATGCTGTACCATTACCGCAGCAAGTATATAATTGAATTGGACGAGTATTGCATATTACACAGTTAGTTCCACCACCTAATGCTGGTCTATCACATGTAAGTAAGCATCCATCAGGACAAGCATTTGATTGTAGTACATTTATTACTTGTAATATTTCCATAATGCAGTTATCACAAGTATTACAGTTGTTCTCTTTATTACACATATAATCCACTCCTTTATTTCTATTCATTAATAAGTTATGAGATTAAGTGAAATTTGTTTACATATTTTTCCCAATTTAAAAGAACTATTTTATTCTTAATAATAGTTCTGAATTATATTTTCCATTTTTTATTCATTTTAAGATTATTATTCTGACTAATAGATAAATTCATATTACGAATTAATTCTAATATTTCACTAGTTCCATATTCCCTATCAAAATCTATTTCTGTATCAGTAATACCTTCTTTATGTAGATAATCAATATATAGCAGTATTGATTTTTTTAGTTCATTAAAATAACTCTCTTCAATCATAATTCTATCAGTATCAATATTATATTTAGTAACTAATGTATATAATCCCGCAAGTTTCTCAATAATACTTTTTTGTTCTTGCAATTGATAATCATCACGTCTATTCAAAAAATAATTTGTTATAGCATCTAATGAATAAATATCAAGTTGTTCTTCCACTTCTTCATTATTCATAAAACTATTTAAGTAAGATGATAGTTCTTTTTCTAAATATCTTTTTAAATCTTCTCCAGTTAATAATTTAAATTCTATCTCTTTTCTTAAATTTAATAATGTATTTTTGTCTAATGGACTTAAAGATGATAAGTCTTTTAATTGATCATATATTCCTTTGTAATCTTTATATATACTATAATTCTTTTTCATTAATTTGCTTAATAATATTTCAATATCTTCCATTAGAGATACTTCTTCACTTAAAGTTAATTTATCTTCTGGTGTAGTCATAACAACATCACCTAACATAGCATTATCATCAGCAAGTGAAATTATTTTGCTTTTATTAACTTTTCCAATGTAATCTTGCACATTATTTATACTAGCAGGTTCAAGAGTATCTACAGCTCCAACAATATTTACAGCAGAAAATCCTGGGTGTTTCATTAAATTAATTTTAATATCAACATATGCAGTACCCCTATTAGCGGTAAGTTCCATTTTTTCTATTTCTTTTTTTATTTTATTTATTGATTTCTCGGTAATAGAATTATCAATATTACTATCAAAACTATTCACCGTCAAATAATTTTCTATACCATACTTTTTTGATATAACTTCCGCTAATAAAGATTTAATAATGATTTCAATTTCAAGAATATACTTTAAAAAAATAAATCTAATATTTTTATCAAATTCATATAAAGCATATATTTCATCAAAAGACACATTCTTTTTATAAACACCATCAGAAGTTTTAAAAACACGTTTATAACTATTTATTATTGAATAATAAGAATATTTTTTTATTTTATTTATTGCATCTTCTTTATCAGAAACAGACACACCATTTGATATTAAATGTTCTATTAATTCATTTGAGTTTTTATAATATTTCAAGAATATCACTTCCTGAAATAAAACGACTCAGGGCTTCAAAAGTTTCCTGAGTACCAATCAACGTAAATATATCATATTTACTATAATCAGTCAATATATCTGATTTGATTGTTAATCCTTTTTTAAAATGTATACGCATCATTAGTTAAAATGTATACACTAAT
>CAVBMP010000055.1:0-5891 GCA_963596555.1 Bacteroides helcogenes | reverse complement strand
TACTAAATTAGTATATAATTCTTTAAATAAGATAATAGATTATAAAGACATGATAAAACAAAATAAAATAATAGAAATTGATAATAATGATTTAAAATATAATGATATTGATACTACAAATCCACTTATATACATATATAATTCTCATCAAACAGAAAATTATTCTTTAAGAGTTAGTAATGATTACTCGATATCTCCAACTGTATTTCACGCATCTTTTATATTAAAAGAACATTTAAAAAATAATGGAGTATCTGCATTAGTAGAAAATTCATTAGTAAAAGATTATTTAAATAAAAATAAATTATCATATTATTATTGTTATGACGCAACTAGAAGTTTTATAAAAGAAAGAAAAAAGAAATATAAATTTAAATATATAATAGATCTTCATAGAGATTCAGCACATTATAAAAATACAACAATTGAAATAGATAATAAAAAATATGCAAGAATAATGTTTGTTGTCTCAATTAAACATAAAAATTATGAGAAAAATTTATCATTTGTAAATAATATATATGAGAAACTTAATAAAGAATATAAAGGTATAACAAGAGAAATATATAAAAGGAAAGATGTAATATTCAATCAAGATTTATATGATAATGCTACTTTAATTGAAGTTGGTGGTGTTGATAATACCATTGAAGAAGTTAATAATACTCTTGAAGCGTTTGCTAAAGTGTTATCAGAATATATTAAGGAGCATAAAGAAGTATGAAAAAGAAGAAAAATTATTTTTTAATATCTATGTTATTAATATTTTTAGTATTTCTTATATTATATATTTCTAAAGAAGCAGGTTACTATGAATATAAAGCACATTCAAAAGCAGTATTAACTCAAGAACAAATAAAGAAATTTGAAAGTGATTTAAGTGAAGGGAAAAATGTCACAATAGATGATTATATAATAAATGATAAAGTAGATTATACAACCACAGTAGGGGATATGGGATATAAATTTGGTAATTTAGTAGAAAGTTTTATGAATGAAGGACTTAAAAAAACACTAAGATTCTTTAGTGCTCTATTTTATGAATAATTCACTTACTACTTTAGTATAGGTACGAGTTAATGGACCACTACCAAGAAGTGTACCACCAAAATATCTAATAACAACTATCAAAGTATTATCAAGATTCTTTCTGTGAATAATATCAATGAGACCTCTAGTAGTACCAGAAGGTTCTTTATCCACATAATTCTTTTCAAGTGCTCCTATTTTATAAGCATAAACAATATGTCTTGCTTTCTTATGTTCATTTTTTAAACTATTAATAATATCATCTATTTCATTAATAGAACTAACTTCATATAAAATACCTATGAATTTTGATTTTTTAATTTCTAAATAACTTTCATTTAATTTTTTCATATTTAAATTATATAATATATTTAATATTATTTCTAGTGTGTTATAATAAAAGCGAGGTGTACTATGAGATTTAAAGATGAACTTAGAGAAGTACCTAAAAAAAGTGGTTGTTATCTTATGTATAATAAAGATAATATTGTTATATATGTAGGTAAAGCAAAAATACTTTTTAATAGATTACATAGTTATTTTAATAGAGAACATACAGGTAAGACAAAGAAAATGGTTAGTGAAATAGATCATTTTGAATATATAGTTACTGCGAGTGAAACAGAAGCATTTATACTTGAAATTAATCTTATTAAGAAATATGATCCTAAATATAATATATTACTTAGAGATGATAAAAGTTATCCATATATAGAACTTACTGAAGAAAAGTATCCTAGACTAAGAGTAAAAAGACAAATTAATATTTCAAAGAAAAGTTCTCATTTATTTGGACCTTATCCTAATGTATACGCAGCAAGAAGAATGGTAAACTTACTTAATAGATTATATCCTCTTAGAAAGTGTGAAAATATGCCTAAAAAGGTATGTCTTTATTATCATATTAATGAATGTCTTGGTTATTGTGAACATAAAGATATTAATTGTGATACATATTTAAAAGAAATACTTAGTATATTAAATGGTAATAATAAATTATTAATAAATAAAATTAATGAAAAGATAAAAATCAATTCAGAGAGTTTAAACTACGAAGTATGTAAAGAATTAGTTGATGAATTAGGTTACATAAATACTGTTTTAAATAGTGAAATAGTAGTAGAACTTGATGATAATTTAAATAGAGATATAGTAAACTATTATTATGACAATTCATTTATAAGCATAGTTATATTCTTCATAAGAGGTGGTAAACTAGTAGGTAATCACTATAAAATAATACCTGTTATTGATGAAGTTAAAGAAACTTTAGAATATTATATAGTAAATTTTTATCAAAAAAGAAATATAGTTCCACGTGAATTGATCGTACCAGAAATACTTGATATTGAATTATTAAGTAATGTCATAAATACTAAAGTTATTAATGTATTTAGAGGTCCTAAAAAGAAACTGTTTGATATGGCATATAACAATGCTAAAACACAATATGAAAAAGAAATACAATTAATATACAACAATGAAAAATTAACAACTGATGCGAATGAAGAATTAAGAACACTACTAAATTTACCTTCATTGCATACTATAGAGGCATTTGACAATTCTAATCTTTTTGGGACATATACTGTATCAGGTATGGTTGTATTTAAAGATGGAGTGCCTTCTAAAAAAGATTATAGAAAATTTAAATTAACTTTTGATAAAAATGATGATGTAGCATCTATGAAAGAAGTAATATATAGAAGATATTTTAGATTATTAAATGAACATTTACCATTACCAGAACTAATAGTGGTAGATGGAGGTTATAATCAAATTACTGCTACAAAGGAAGTAATCTCATCTCTATATTTAAATATAAAAGTAATTGGTGTTAAAAAAGATAATCATCATAGTCCCACAGCAATAGTTGATGGTGATGATTTTAGTGAGATAGAAATAAAGAAAAGTTCAAACGTATTTAGATTGCTATCAAGAATAGATGAAGAAGTACATAGATTTACTATTAATTACCATAGAGATATAAGAAGTAAAGGCAGTATCGCAAGTGTTCTTGATAATATACCTGGCATTGGTACTAAAAGAAGAAAAGAACTTATTAAAAAGTATGGTTCAGTAAATAAAATAAAGAGTGCTAGTGTATATGATTTATCTAAAATAGTGCCACTTAAAGTCGCAGAAGATATAAAAACTTATTTAAATACCGATGATGAAAAATAACTATTATTTTTAAGAATATTTCTTTTAAATAATAGTTTTTTATTTTAAAAAAATATTTCTAAAAATATATAAAAATCCTATTGACAAACATCCATTCGTAGTGTATCATGTTTGTACTGTAAAAGAAAAATAACGAAAGGAGGAAAAATGAATTTTAGAATATATATAATGAAAATATATTAAAAGAAATGTTTTAAAATATTATATAATTGTGATAAAATAATTATCAGAAAGAAAAATAAGAACAAAGAAAGTACGGTAGCGACTATCGGAATTTAAGTCTGCAAGAGAAGACTCAGGAAGAGTGTCTGTGAAGCAGAAAAGAGTTATTTTAAAATACTTAGTTGTTCTATGAGGTACGAGCATGAAAAAAGTTTCATTATATCCAGCAGATGTGTATCAAGTTATAGATAAAAGTTTACTTTCAGAAACAGATAAACTTATTTTAAACATGCTCTATATGCCCATAATAGGTAGTATAGCAGTTGCTTTATATTTAAAAATGCAAAGCGAAACAAGAAATACATTTATTTCACCTGAACTAACTCATCATCATTTAATGACAAGTATGGGTACGACTCTTGATAATATAAAAGAAGCAAGATTAAAATTAGAAGGTATTGGACTTTTAAAAACATATTATCATGAAGGAGAAGTAGGTTCTTATGTATACGAATTATATAGTCCAGTCTCAGCAGATGAATTTTTCTCACATCCAATATTTAATGTCGTTTTATATAATAATGTAGGTAAAACTGAATATAATCGCCTTCATGAATATTTTAAATTACCACATATTTCATTAAAAGAATATGAAGATATTACAAATGCATTTGATGATGTATTTAAAAGTAGAAATTATACTGAATTTGAACTTGATGGCACAGATGTAATATCTAAAAATAAATTAATGCTTAAATATGAACTTGATTATGATTTTGATCTTTTAATATCAAGTCTTCCTAAGGAAATGTTTAATCCAAAATGTTTAAATAAATCAATGAAAGAATTAATAACTAATCTATCATTTCTATATGAAATAGATCCAGTATCTATGGCAGATATTATAAGAACAACACTAAATGAAAAAGGTAATATTGATAGAGAAGAATTAAGAAAAAACACAAGAAAATATTATCAATTTAACAATGATAATAGGTTGCCAAGTCTATTATTCAAGAGTCAACCAGAGTATTTAAAAGATGCTAGTGGTGATAACAGTAGAAAAGGAAGAATAATTAAAGTATTTGAAAGTCACTCACCATATGAGTTCCTTAAGGCAAAGTATAAAGGTGTCAAACCAACTGAAAGAGATATGAAAATATTAGAAATGTTACTTATTGACTTAAAACTTAATCCAGCAGTAGTAAACGTTTTAATAGATTATACTCTAAAAACAAATAACAATAAATTAGTAAAAGGATATATTGAAACAATCGCAGGTCAATGGAAAAGAAGTGGGATAGAAACTGCGAGTGAAGCAATGAATATTGCTGAAAAAGAACATAAAAAGAAATACAAAAAAGAAAACATAAGTGCAAAGAAAAAAGAAGTTATTCCATCATGGTTTAATGAAAATATCGAATCTCAAAAAGATGATGAGAGCAATATAGAATTTAAGAGTTTTATAGAGGAGTTTAGAAGATGAAAAGTACAAATAGTTTTGTTAAAAAAGGTAAAAAAGCAATACAAGATGATTTAAGAAGAGAATATGTTTTATCAAGCAAAGATGAAACATTTATGAAACTTTGTGCTAGACTTAAAACAGATGAAAAAATACTTATGAAATATACTTCTAAATTAGAAGATACTGTATGTGAACTTAAAAATTGTTCTAAATGTAAAAGTCTTTCATGCTGTAAAAATCAAGTAGAAGGTCATGTGTATTATCCTGTTGTTTATAAAGATACATTGGACTTTGTATATAAACCATGCAAATATTTTAAAGAAAAAAAAGATGAGAATAAAACTGTGTTCTTTGAAACACCTAAAATACTTATGAATGCTTCTTTAAGTGATTTAATATCTGAAAAAGAAAGAAATTCAATTCTTAAATACATAAAAGACTTCTTAAAAAAGAAAATGAAAGGTGAAGCAGTAAAAGGAATGTATTTAAGTGGATCATTTGGTAGTGGTAAATCTTATATATTAAGTGCATTATTAAATGAACTTTCAAATAAAGGATTTAAAACAGTTAATGTATATTATCCATCATTATTAAAAAGATTAAAAGCATCATTCAATGAATATAACTATGATGAAGTATTAGATGAAATAATGACTAGCGATATATTATTAATAGATGATATTGGTGCTGAAAATAACAGTGCTTGGGCAAGAGATGAAGTTTTAGGAACAATTCTTCAATATAGAATGGATAATAATCTAACTACATTTTTTACATCAAATTTTTCTATAGATGAACTAGAAAGCGTCCTATCAGAAACTAGTAAAGGAACAGAAACAATTAAATCAAGACGTATAATTGAAAGAATAAAATATTTAACTGTAGAAGAAAAATTAATTAGTAAGAATAAAAGACAATGAATAAAGAAGAACTAAGAAAAAAATATCGCTTTATAAGAAAAAACATTTCAAACAAAGAATCAAAAGACAATATTATCTATAATAAAATAATTAATAACGAAAATATTTTAAATTGTGATATAGTACTAATA
>CAVBMP010000054.1:0-4334 GCA_963596555.1 Bacteroides helcogenes | reverse complement strand
GTATTGATGATATCGATAAAATATTTATGAGTGAAGATAGATGCTCACTTGGAGTATGTGCTTCAGGTTGTGGTCTTTATTTAAACAAGATTGAATTTGAATAATTCAGTCTTTTATTTTATAAAAAAATATGCTAGAATAATTATATAGAATAGAAAGGTTGTTTTTGTATGTTAGGAAAGATATTAACTATAACTAAAAATAGTGCGATTGTAGAAGTAAATAAAGAAGCAATTGGTATTAAAGACTTAATTAATTTACATGTAGTATTTGAAGATGATAATAAGAAAATCTTAGGTGAAATAGATTCTATTGAACAAGATAACTTAAAGATTAGTTTTTTAGGTGAACTTACTGATAATGATTTTATTGGTGGTTTAATTAAAAAACCAAGTATGGATGCTAAGATTAGGATTATTAATCAAGATGAATTAAAGATACTAACAGGTAGTGAAAATAAAAGTATAAGATTAGGTGTATCACCTTTATATAATGATTTTCCACTTAATGTTAATTTAGATGAATTCTTTTCAAATCATAGTGCTATATTCGGTAATACTGGTAGTGGTAAAACTTATGGTATATGTAGAATAATTCAAAATATATTCCCGGCATCACAAATAATACCTTATAAAGCAAACTTTTTTATATTTGATTCTTATGGTGAATATATAAATGCATTTAAAGATTTAAATAAAAATAACCCATATTATTCATTTAAAGTAATTACTACTAATATGGCAAAAGATTATGAAAAACTTAATATACCAGTATGTTTACTTGATCTTGAAGATGTATTGAATCTACTTGATGCGACTAGTTTCTCTCAAATAGCTATGGTTGAAACAGCACTAGTATATGTTAAGATGTTTGCAAGAAATGATAAAGAAGCAATGGAATTTAAAAACCATATTTTAGCAAAAGCAATAACATCAATTATGTATACTAATCAAACTGCATCTAAAATAAGAGATCAAATCTTTGAAATATTAAGTGAAACAAATACACCAGATTTATCTTTAGATACAGATGTTCCTGGTATTGGATTTACACGTAGATTTAGAAATTGTTTTGATATAGATAGTGAAGGTAGATTTGCTGAAAGAAAAATAGTTGCTGATTATATAAATAGTTTTATAGATGATACTAGAAAATGGAATTTTAGTGCAGAAGGAGTATGTTATTCACTTCATGATTTAGAAGTAGCACTTAACTTTACATTATATAGTGAAAGATATTTACTTAATGAATCTATGTATGATAGTGCGATGAGCTTAAAAGTTAAACTACATGATTTAGCAAGTAGAGAAATGGGTAAATTCTTTACATCAGATGGATATATTAAACTTGAAGATTATATTAGAAAAATACAAATTAATGGTAATAAGAGAAGTCAAATAGTAAACTTTAATTTAGAAGATGTAGATGATAGATTTGCTAGAACTATAGTTAAAATATTTGGAAGAATGTTTATGAAGTTTACTAAAGGACTACAAAATAGAGCAAGTTATCCAATACATATGATACTTGAGGAAGCACATAGATATGTACTTGAAGGTGATGATAAGAAATTATTTGGATATAACATATTTGAAAGAATCGCTAAAGAAGGTAGAAAATATGGTCTTATATTAGATTTAATAACTCAAAGACCAACTGACTTAAATGAAAATGTTATAAGTCAATGTACTAACTTCTTAATATTTAAAATAAATCATCCAGCAGACTTAGATTATATAGCAAAAAGTGTCCCTAATATGAGTGAAGATATTGTTGAAAAACAAAAGACACTACAATCAGGTACATGTGTAGCATTTGGTAGAATATTTAAAATACCAATGATTGTTAAGATGGAAAAAGCAAGTCCACCTCCAACAAGTTCAAACTGTGATATATATAATAACTGGATGGTAAGATTAAAAGAATAGAAAATAGAAAAAGAAAGGAAGGGTAATTATGTATGATTTTGGTTCTATTTTTAGAATAGACACTGATAAAGCAAAATCAATATCTATAAATACATTTAAAGGTAAAAAATATAGAATTAGTATTTTATCAAATGTACTTATAAGATTTGAATATAGTGAAACTGGAACATTTAATGATTATCCTACCTTTTTTGCATCCAATAGATCTTTTGGAAAACCAAAATATACAGTAGAAGAAGATAATCAAATATTAGTTATAAAAAATGATAATTTTATTTTACAATATTATAAAGAAAAACCTTTTATAGGTAGTAGACTTTCTCCAGAACAAAATCTTAAGGTTACAATAACAGGTAGTGAAAAAACATGGTATTTTAATCATCCAGAAGTAAGGAATTTTATGGGAAGTGCTTATAGTTTAGATGAAACACGTGGCACTGCTAACTATGAAAAGGGATTATTTTCATTAGATGGATTTACTGCGATTGATGACTCTAAAACACCTGTACTTTCTAAATTTGGAAATGTCATGGCACCAAATTATAATAATATAGATACATACTTATTTATATATAATAATGATTTTGGAGAAGGCTTAAGAGATTACTTTAATCTAACAGGATTACCATTATTACCACCAAGATATGCATTCGGAGTATGGTGGAACAAAGATGAAAATTATAGTGAGTTAGATATTCAAAATTTAGTTAATAACTTTAGGAAAAATGAAATACCAATATCTGTATTATTACTTGGAAATTATGCAAGAACTAAGAATAAAAATTCTAATTTAAGTTTCTCATTTGATAAAAATATATTTCCAAATTCATTAAGTCTTAGTGAATATTTAAAAAGAAATAATATTAAACTAGGTGCGACTATTAAAACAGAAGGAGTTTTAAGTAATGAAGAAGTAAACTTTAATGAATTTAGTAAAATATATGGAAAAAATGAATCAGTAATGTTAAATCCATATGATCCTAAAATGATGGATGCTTTCTTAAAAGGCATAATTAATCCTTTTATAACAAGTGGAGTTGACTTCTTCTTAAATGATGATAACAATCCTAAAAATAGAACAAGAAATTATACAATGAATTATTTCTTATATAATAATTTTTCTAACTTTCAAGGTAAAAGAAATTTCTTATTATCAAGAAACAATGGTATCGCACCTCATAAATACTCTGCATTGTATTCAGGACATACTGTTGTTAGTTGGAAAACATTAAAATTACTTCCATTCTTTAATGCAACTGCGGCGAATATTGGAATTTCTTACTGGAGTCATGATATAGGTGGTTATAAAGATGGTATAGAAGACTCTGAACTTTACATGAGATTTGTACAATTCGGAGTATTTAGTCCAATATTAAGACTTTCATCAAGAAGTGGAAAGTATTATAAAAGAGAACCATGGAGATGGGATGCTAAAACAAATAAAATAGTAAGAGATTATTTAAGACTTAGACATAGATTAATACCATACTTATATAGTGAAGCAAACAAATATTCTAAGTTTGGTTCACCAATTGTACAACCACTATATTATAAATATCCTGAAACATATGATGAACCATTATATAAAAATGAATATTATTTTGGAAGTGAATTATTTGTATGTCCAATAGTTGATTATAAAGATAGTGTAATGAATAGAGTTGTACATAAGATATTCTTACCAAATGGAGTATGGTATGACTTTAGAACAGGAAAGAAGTTTATAGGTGGTAAAAGGTATGTCACATTCTATAAAGATGAAGACTATCCAGTGTTTGCAAAAACAGGAGCAATAATACCACTTGCTAAAATAGATAATAATATTAATGATACATCTTCTCCTAAAAAATTAGAAATACAAATATTCCCAGGAAGAAGTAATACATATAAACTATATGAAGATGATGGTACATCAAATTTATATAAACAGGGATATAGTTTAACTACTGAAATAAATTATTATTATAAAGAAAATGACTTTTCAGTATCAATTTCACCTCTTGAAGGAAAACAAGGTATTATACCTGAAAAGAGAAGTTATATAATAAGATTTAGAAATACTAAATTTACAGATGGAGTACAAGTATTTGCTAATGAAGTAAATGTACCTTATAGGAGATATACAGATGATACAGACTTTGTAATTGAATTTGATAATATAGATACATCAAGTAAAATATTTGTATATTGTAAAGGAAAAGATATAGAAATAGATGCAGGAAGAGTAATAAATGAAGACTTAGAAAGCATCATAAATGATTTACAAATAGAAACATCTCTTAAAGAAGAATTAGATAAAATATTATTTAGTGATAAAGATATAAAAGATAAGAGAATTGCTATTAGAAGACTAAAAGGTTTACCAACTATATTTGTTAAAATGTTCTTAAAACTACTTGAATATGT
>CAVBMP010000053.1:0-5170 GCA_963596555.1 Bacteroides helcogenes | reverse complement strand
TAAAGGTGATGATAAGATTATTACTAGAATAGGTCTTAAAAGACAAGTAGATCATCTAATAGAAAAAGATGAAAAACTATCTAAATATTTAAATACGCTTGATGAAGATGTTGCTTGTGTACTTGTAGATGAAGCACAATTTTTAACAAGAGATCAAGTAGATGAATTATTTATGTTTAGTAAACTTAAAGATGTACCTGTTATTTGTTATGGACTTAGAAGTGACTTTAAAACAATGTCTTTCCCTGGAAGTTTAAGACTTTTTGAAATAGCTGATGTTATGGAAGAATTATATACAATATGTAGATGTGGTAAGAGAGCTAAGTTTAATGGAAGAGTAGTTAATGGAGAGTTTACATCAAGTGGTTCTCAAGTAGCAATAGATGGAGAGAATGAAGTTTCTTATGAATCATTGTGTGGTAAATGCTATTTAGAGAAAGTTCTTGGTATAACATCATTAGAAGAGTAATCTCTTCTTTTATTTTGTATTAAAATCAATCTTTTGATTAAAAAAAATAAAAAACATATTGACAAACATATATTCGTAGTGTATTATGTTTTTACCGTAGAAGAAAAATAATAAAGGAGGTAAAAATGAATTTTTAGATATATAATTACAAAATGTATTTAAAGTGATTAATTAAATAATTTAAGAATTAGTTGTACTGTAAAGAAAGTATCAAGTTTAGTATATAAAAAAATGGATATATGATATAATAAAGAAGTGAAAATAGGAAGGAGAAATGCACATGAAATATGTATATATGTTTAGTGAAGGTAATAAGGATATGAAAAACCTTTTAGGTGGTAAAGGTGCTAACTTAGCTGAAATGACAAGTATTGGTTTACCTGTACCAAGAGGTTTTACTGTTACCACAGAAGCATGTACTAATTATTATGAATCTGGTAAGAAGATAAGTGAGGATATTAAAAATGAAATATTTGATAAATTATCTGAATTAGAAAATATTACCGGTAAGAAAATGGGAGATATAAATAATCCTTTATTAGTATCAGTAAGAAGTGGTGCTAGAGCAAGTATGCCTGGTATGATGGATACTGTATTAAATCTAGGACTTAATGATGAGGTATGTATTAATTTTGCAAAGGAAACAAATAATAAGAGATTTGTATATGATTCATATCGTAGATTTATTATGATGTTTGCTGATGTAGTAAAAGGATATTCAAAAAGTTCATTTGAAAGAGTATTAGATAAATATAAAGAAGATAAAGGCGTTAAATATGATACTGATTTAGATGAAAATGATATGTATGATATAGCAATGAAGTTTAAATCAATATATAAAGAATTATCTGGAAATGATTTCCCACAAGATCCAAAAGAACAATTGATAGAGGCTGTTACTGCTGTATTTAGAAGTTGGAATAATGAACGTGCTATATATTATAGAAGAATGAATGATATTCCAAGTTCATGGGGAACTGCTGTTAATGTACAAGAAATGGTTTATGGAAATAAGGGCGATGATTGTGGAACTGGTGTTGCATTTACTAGAAATCCAGCTACAGGTGAAAAGAAACTATATGGTGAATACTTAATGAACGCACAAGGTGAAGATGTAGTCGCAGGAGTTAGAACTCCAAAGAGTATTGATACTTTAAAAGAAGTTATGCCTGATGCTTATAACGAGTTTGTTAAGACTTGTGAAATATTAGAAAGTCATTATAGAGATATGCAAGATATGGAGTTTACTATTGAAAATGGTAAATTGTTTATGCTACAAACCAGAAATGGTAAGAGAACAGGTTCTGCTGCTATTAAAATAGCTGTTGATTTATATAATGAAGGAATGATTACTAAAGAAGAAGCTTTATTAAAAGTTGAACCAAAGCAATTAGATCAATTATTACATCCAACTTTTGATAGTGAGGTATTAAAAAGTGTTACTCCTATAGCTACTGGACTTGCTGCATCTCCTGGTGCTGCTTGTGGTAAGATTTATTTTACAGCTGCAGATGCAACAAAGCATGCTAAAGATGGTGAAGATGTAATCTTAGTAAGACTTGAAACATCACCTGAAGATATTGAAGGTATGAATCTTGCTAAAGGAGTTTTAACAATTCGTGGTGGTATGACATCACATGCTGCTGTAGTAGCAAGAGGTATGGGTAGATGTTGTGTATCTGGATGTGGTGAACTAACGGTAAATGAGGATAATAAAACATTAGCAACTAGTGACGGAGTTGTATTTAAAGAAGGAGATTATATTTCTATAGATGGTTCTACTGGTAAAGTTTATGGAACTCAAGTTAAAACAGTTGAACCTGAAATTAGTGGTGACTTTGAGACATTTATGTCTTGGGCAGACGAAGTAAGAAAGTTAGAAGTAAGAACTAATGCTGATACTAAACGTGATGCTCATCAAGCAGTTAAATTTGGAGCAGAAGGAATAGGTCTTTGTAGAACAGAGCATATGTTCTTTGAAAAAGATAGAATATTTGCTATTAGAGAAATGATTGTTTCTGATACTGAAGAACAAAGAGAAAAAGCACTTGCTAAATTATTGCCAATGCAAAGAGGCGACTTCGAAGAATTATTTAAAGAAATGAATGGATATCCAGTAACAATTAGATTCTTAGATCCACCATTGCATGAATTTGTTCCTCATACAGATGAAGAAATAAAAGATTTAGCTAAGGATTTAGGCGTAACTTTTGATGAATTAAAGACTAAAATTGATAGTTTACATGAATTTAATCCTATGATGGGACATAGAGGTTGCAGACTTTCTATAACATTCCCAGAAATTGCTGTTATGCAAACAAGAGCTGTAATGGAAGCAGCAATTAATGTTGAAAAGAGTGGTATTAAAGTTAAACCTGAAATTATGATACCTTTAGTAGGAGATCCTAAAGAATTAAAATATGTTAAAAATATAGTTGTTGAAACAATAGAAAAAGTATTTAAAGAACAAGATTATAAAGTTGAATATATGATTGGTACTATGATTGAAATACCAAGAGCGGCATTACTTGCTGATGAAATCGCAGAAGATGCAGAGTTCTTTAGTTTTGGTACTAATGATTTAACTCAAATGACATATGGATTTAGTAGAGATGATGCTGGTAAATTCTTAAATGATTATTATGAAAAACAAATATTTGAGAGTGATCCATTCGCAAGAGTTGATACTAAAGGTGTAGGACAACTAATTGAAATAGCTGTAGAAAAAGGTAAGAAAACTAGACCTGATATTGAACTTGGAATATGTGGTGAACATGGTGGAGATCCATCTTCTGTAGAGTTCTGCCATAACGTAGGACTTACTTATGTATCATGTAGTCCATTTAGAGTTCCTATTGCTAGACTTGCTGCTGCTCAAGCCGCAATCAAATCTGAGGGGCAAAAATAATAAATTAAAATAATATAAAAATTAGACTAAGATTAAACATTTAGTTGTAAATCTTAGTCTTTTTTGCATTATTTAATAATGAGGTTTTATTTGCAAATTAAAAGAGCAACTTTTAAGTAATCACTCTTCTTTTTTATGCGATAGTCTGAATAGTTACTTTGAATTTCATTGATGGATATAAATAATTTGCTATAATATAAGTGAACTACTTGAAATGCGAATGCATGTAGGGTAGTGTTTTTATTTAGGATATTTTACAATACCATAAGCACTATCTTTATTAGCATTCAAGTTAATTTTGCCATTTAGCATTAAACATTTTAATAATACTTTCTCAAACAAGTAACTTATCATCATTATACCATTTTTGTTTTACTTAAAAATCTTCTTTAACTTTGTTTTTATATTTAATGAATTTTTTGAAGATAATTTTTTCATATAATAATTCATTTTATCAACAATCTCCTCAATTGTTAATGTCTTACCAATTAACTTAAATCTATCTATATTATTATCTTCTATTATTTCAATCCCATATTTACGAACATCATTAATTAATTTTTTCTTTTGTTCGTCTTCTGGTAAGTCATAATATTTTTTATTATCATAAGCAATTATTAAACAATCATCTTTAATATCTTGAATTTGAAAATACATTTCATCATCATTTTTATTTTTATAAACATAATCAATTTTTTCATCAGTATATATTTTTTCATAACCATCATTTAATAACTTTTCTTCATCTTTCTTACATTTTTTTACATTATATTTTGTAATACATTGTTTATAACTTTGATTTTTATTTTTAAATTTAGATAATGGTTCAACATATCTTAATCTTTTACATCTTGATTTTAAAGTATTATGATTCATATCGTTATCATTTTTTAATTTATAATAACTTGTTATTGTTATTACTTTATGAAATTCTTCAAATCCACTATTAAGTAGTAACTTATCTATATCCTCTTTGTTTCCTTTAATAGGTAATTCAATTTCCACTACTGCCATAATTTACCTTCCTTTTAAATTATTATTTATCTCTAATCACAATTATATCAAAACAATTTAATTTTTAATATAAAATCGAAGGAAAAAACTAAATTAAAAGAAATATAAATCCATTTGAATCAATAAAAGCGATTTTTAATAATGAAGTTTTATTTGCAAACTAAAAGAGTAATTTTTTAAATAATCACTCTTCTTTTTTTATACGATAGTCTGAATAGTTACAAAGGGAAAACTTGTTCACCTTATAGAGTTCCGATTTCTAGACTTGTTGCTGCACAAACTGCAATTAAAGCAAAAAATAATAAATAGTATTTTGTTAATGCAATGATGAGATACAGTAACATGAAAATGTTCAACCACTTGTAGATGGTGTGGGCTATAAATGATTTCAATCGCGAAACGTTAGTCGTACCGAGCGGCGCGAATTATAAGTAATCTCGGTATAAAATATTTGGAAACTTTATCTTAGTTGATAGAGTTTCCTTTTTCTTTACGATAAGATTATTACAGGAATTGATAATATGCAAGTACAAACCTGATATATTGCTCATAATTCTTGCGTATTATGTGAGTTGGATAAAAAAGACAATGTGCATAGGGCAGATACTCTAGTTATTAATTATTTAAAAGATTGTGGTATTGGTAAAGAGAATAGAAATACTAAACTTTCTAATTCTAGAATAAGACAAATTACCTATACTTTATATATGTTTAATATTATAGTAAGTAGTGATGGCGTAAAGAATAATGTAAAACACGATATTACAAAATTATTTTAT
>CAVBMP010000052.1:0-2892 GCA_963596555.1 Bacteroides helcogenes | reverse complement strand
ATTATATTTCAAACTTCGTCAATATTAAGTAAATATAAAATCAACATAAAAAAAATATTAATCATAAAATTAATATTTAGTATTATTATATTTACTAGTTTATTTTTAATAAATTAATGTAAATATATATATATCATTTTCACTGTTATTTAATTTAATAACAATATTTCCAGATCCTACTATTTGCATACCAGTTTGATTTTTATATGAATTAGCATTTTCAACAAAATTTATACCTAAAAATTTATTACCTGTAGTACTTGTGCATTCTTCATCAATAACTTTACTTTTACATTTTCTTTCATTATTATGACATGTATAATCAATAGTTTTAATATAAAGTATCTGTTCAGTATCACCAGTACTATCAATATATTTTAATGTTGATTTATCAATTCTTCTAGTACCAAGTGAATCACTATTATCACTAGCCCCACTTGTTGGTTCATCTACATTATTATTATATAAACATTCTGTTTTATAATCATCAAGATTTTCTATTCTAATAATTCTTTTTTTATCGTTATCTAAAGTTATTTCTAAATTCATATCATCTAATTTAACTATATTTGTAACATTACCATTATTGATTATGTCATTGCTTATTATTCTTGTAATTGATGAAGTAATTAAATCTATATCGGTTTTGTCATTAGTTTTATTATAAGTATCTTTTAGTTTAATAAGTGCGACTGACATTGATGCGAGTACTATAGTTACAAGAACTATACTTACCATAAGTTCTATCAAAGTAAAACCATTTTTTCTCATATTTACCTCCTAAAGTTCTATTGATGCGTAATAATATTTTCCTTGTCTTTTAAATATACCAAGTAAATACTTTCTACCTTTTGAGTCCTCAGTACATTTTTTTTCATAACATCTAGATAATGTTTTTAAGTATTCAATAGTTACATTATCAAAATAAGTATCTTTTGAATCTTTATAAAGTTCACTATTTAAATCATCTATAACTGCAAATGTTGTCATATTTATATCTCTCATAAACACATCACAATCTTCAACTGTAACACCTAGAATAGTATCTTTACCATCGACCTTTTCACATGAATTAGCATTTGATATTTTTATTATATTATCAGGCAAAGAAGAAGTATCTACTAAATTAGCTACTGTATATAATGTATATAAATCTCTTGGTTGATCATAATATTTATGTTTTTTTGCTTTAGTATAAACTAGTGTATAACTGGCAAGTAATACTGTTAATGAAAGTGCAACTACCATAAGAATTGATATTGTTTCTAAAAAGATAAAACCCTTTTTATTCATTATGCACCTCCATTTATCACATAAGGATTAACTATAGTACCATTGCCTTTTGATATTATAATATCACCTTTAATTGTGAATACCTTTTGTGTACCAACGTTTTCTGTAGTTGACACAGTTGTAATTTCTTCATGTTGATTATTTTTCTTAATATAAAATATACCAGCATATTCCTTATTAGTACTGCTATCATAATAATAATAGTTTGGTGTCATAGTTAATGCACCTCTAACAAAAGAGTGTGATTCTGTATCATAACTATTTAATGATATACCAGAATATATTGCTTCATCTAATGTAATTAATCCTGCTTTAGAAGTAATATAATCTATATAATTTCCTGAATCATCTTGTCTAGTACAATTAAATCTTGGTCTTTCGTTTTTAATTCTATTTGCATTATAATAAACTGTATTATGAATTCCATATCCAGTTTTAGCACTGTCAATTGTAAAACTATCATGTGCTGTATCACCAGTCACATCTGATATCTTAGTTGCAGTAGTATCAACTATTCTATTATTACAATATGCTGTATCAACAAGTAGATCCTTAAGATATGTTGAAATATTTGTATCATCATTTAATTCTTTTTTTATTTTACTATCATTAGTATTAGTATGAGTTTTCATATATAATTCATTACTAGTAAGTGTACTTTCATCTTCATCAGTTCCATACATAAAACCTACTGATTTATTACCAGTTACATCATTATAAGAAGTCAAATATGCTGTTGAATATGAACTATCATTAATTATTTTTATATTTCCATCTTCAGTTGTTCTTAATATACGATATATACCAAAATTAGTTTGTATATAGTTATTAACATCACTACCTCTAAAATAATAAACTGTTTTATTATCATTTGTATATGATGAATCCCCTGTATAAAATAAACCTATTCCATTAGTTAGGCTAGAAGGTTTACTAAAATCTATTCCAGTCTTAGAATCAACAGTAGGACTAACTTCAGTATCAGGGTATGCTTTATTATCCTTTAATATCGTATTATATAATGTATCATTTCTAAAAGATGTTAAATTCATTTCAGACTTAATTTTTTCTTCTATAATATCATAATATTTATTTCTTTGATTATATGAAGTTAATATTCCAGTCATAAGAAAAAGAAATAATATTAAGAATGTATAAACTAAAGTCATAGATATAAAACCATTTTTATTCTTCATACTTTTCACCTATCATAATAATTATATAACAAATAATAATTAATGTAAAATAAAAATCCACTTATGTGGACATTTATTTATTTTGACTTACTACATTCGCACCTGAATATATATAATCAATTATTTTTCTTATATTTTGTGTATCTTTGAATTCATCGCCTATAAATTCTATTTTAGGTGGTATTGATATAAGAATATTTAAAAGCAGTTTTTCTTCTTTTGTTAATTCTAAATTTTCATTATATACTTTTAATAAATAATTAAAGTCTAAACTATATCCCTCAGCTTTATAAAATTTATATAAATCAAGTACAGGTGTATCAACCATATAATTATCCCAACTAATAAGATAATTCTTATCCCCATGAATAAAATGTTTTAATGATACATTATTATGTAGAGT
>CAVBMP010000051.1:0-2935 GCA_963596555.1 Bacteroides helcogenes | reverse complement strand
CCAACCACTTCATTATTACCTACTACATATTCATATGGTTCAAATCCTGCTTCTGTTACCATAACTAATGTATCTTCTTTATTACCACATCCAAATAATAAAACACTTATACTAATTAATACGAATACTTTAATAAACCTTTTCATACGCTCACTCCTATAATAAAATTATAACTTAAAATAACAAAAAATAAAACTATTAATTTACAAAAAATTAATAGTTATTTAACAATAGATTTTATAGTACTCTTAACTTTAGTTATAAAAGTATTTTTTCCTATCTTTTCTCCATATTTAACAATAGTTTCTATATTCTCTTTTGAATTGACTAAAATATCATTATCAAGAGTTATAACTCCTTTTTTAAATAGTAAAACTATAGTAGAACCACCAAACTCAAAATATCCCTTTTCTTCACCTTTTTTATATTCATATTCTTCATGATTATTTTTAATTCTACCTATCATTAAAGCTCCAACTTCAACTTGTATAACTTTATCAAAATTATTTGTATTTAGAATTGTATATTCACGAGAATTAGTCTTAAAAAAATTATAGTTTTTTAATGATATTGGCTGTACTGTATGAAACACACCTTTAATATGATAATTCTTCCCTTTAGTACCAGAATCTATATAACAGTATCTATGATAATTATCAGTAGAAAGTCTAAATACTAAAGCAGTACCACCCTTATATTCTTCCATAATACTTTCATTCACTAAAGTATCAATACTATAATATGAACCCTTAATCTTAAGTGTTAAGTCATCATTAATAGTGTATGCTAATACTTTCCCATCACATGGAGAAATTAATGTATTTTTATTACTCATAATAGGTCTTTTACAACTAATAACTTTTCTTGTGAAAAAATCATTATAAGATTTATATTTCTTATCATCATACTCAAATGTATTAATATCATTCTTATCAATAAATCTATTTATCTTAATCTTAGAAAATCTACTATTCATATATAGACCACCTAAATCACTAATAGGTTTACTAATAACTATTTTAAGCAATAATCTTCCTATAAATGTACAGTAAAAAAAATCAAGAGATCGTCCTGACTTAGTTATAATATTATCTTTACTATTTCTTTCACGACATATATATATCATAAGAATTACATACAGAGATTATTAATAATATCTCTATAACTCCTATAACAATAAATGAAATCATAACTTTAATATTAGGTTTTTTAATCTTAATTTTAGATATAAAAAGTATACCAACTATTAAAAGTATTAACCCATATACTAAAGCAAAATATTTACCTAAAAACTTCTTAAATATATATATAAATGGAAACACTAAAGCAGCAGATGTAACAGGTAAACCAGTGTAATTAACAACAGGTTCACTACTATTCCTATTTATCTCTAAAACATTAAAATATGCAAGTCTTATTAAAGCAGCAAGTGAATAAAACACTAAAACAACTAACATATATGGTTCTCTAAGCCCTATTTTAAAACCAATAACAGAAGGCAATATACCAAAACAAACTAAATCAGATAAACTATCAAGTTGTATTCCAAACTGTCTTTCATCATTAGTTCTATTCTTTTTAGTTCTAGCAACCTTTCCATCAAACATATCACATAAACCAGAAAACATCAAACAAAATATTGCTGCAAAAGTATGACCTGTCATTGCAAGTATAATACCTAATACAGATGATGAAAATCCTAAGTATGTTAATAATACTGTATAATTATAAAATCCTATCATCTCTACACCTCTATTTAATTATACAAATATTTCACATAAAATGCAAACTTTATACAAAATAGTTTAATAACTTCAACCCATAGTTGATAATAATTATTTTTTAATTTCTACTATGACACTACTTGGTTTTTCAGTAACACTACTTTCAAACATTTCTTTTTCTTTCTCTGATTTAGCATATATTTTTTTAGAATGAGCAGTTCTAAACATATTATCATAATTAGTAACATTATCCATATTAAAATTACTTAGATCTAAATACTCAATTTTACTAGATACAAATATACCGCTCATATCATTGACATTACTCGTATCAATCTTGTTAAGACCTATTACATTAGTGGCATTTGACCTAAGAAACATACCACTCATATTAGTTACATTACTTGTATTAAAAACACTTATATTAATTGTTTCTGCTTTAGTCGAAGCAAGCATATTACTCATTGTTGTAACTTTTCTAGTATCAAAATTGCTTAAATCTAACGATGGAGCATTACATCCACTAAACATAGAGTGCATATCAGTAACATTACTAGTATCAAGTGTATTAAGACCTATTATTTCTTTTACTTTTGAGGTAAGAGCAAATAACATACCCATATTTTTAATTTTTGAAGTATTCCAACCAGTAATATCAATAGTTTCTGCTTGTACACCCCAAAATGCACTGTTCATATCAGTAACTTTAGCGGTATCAAAATTGCTAACATCCAAATTTTTAATGTTTGAATTTTGGAATACTACATACATATCTTTTACATTTGATGTGTTAAAACCTGATAAATCTGCATATATAGCTTTGTTATCTCTAAACATTTGTCCCATATTTTCAACATTTGATGTATCTAAATATTCAAGTCCTTTTATTTCTGTTGCTTGTGAATTATGAAACATATGACTCATATCTGCAACATTACTTGTATCAAAATTACTTAAATCAATAGATGCTGCTTGACTATTCATAAACATACTAGCAGTTGATACAATAGGTTTACCATTAATAACAGAACATGGTGTTTCGGTTACTGGATCTGTACTTTCTAAATCAGTTAATTTAACACCCCATCCTTTTCCTGATTTAGTATATGTATATGTTCCATCACTATATGTATCATCACTATCACTTTTGCATTCCTTTTTATCTGGCATTTGTATTATTTTATTATTGGTTTTAGAACATAACATTTTAG
>CAVBMP010000050.1:0-2263 GCA_963596555.1 Bacteroides helcogenes | reverse complement strand
ATTATAGAGAGATGATAACATTTATTCTTTCTCATTTCTCTTTTTTTGATGTATATCAATTATTTAATGTTAAAATTGTTCTGCTTCTTCTATCAATAAATCAAAATCAGATTTATATAATTGATCTTGCTTAATTCTATATTTTTCAAATTCTGTTAATGCCTTATCACAAGCAATTTCATGTGATATTTCTCCAGCATCTTTTAATATATCTAAATCATCCGCAAGTAAAAACTTATCTATTCTTGTAGACCAATCTTCCATAGTCATTGGAATATGTCTTTTTGCTCTGTTTTCTGCTAAATCTAAAAATGCAGATACTATTAGCTCTAAACTTTCTAGTTCTTCCTTAGATAAATAGTTTTTAGCTATAACAACATCTGTTTCTAATATTTTTCCATTTGGTGAATTTTTCCAAGAAGTAAGTCCCATATGTTCCATTTCTGAATTTGCTCTATTATATATAATTTCAGCAGCCGTTTGATGCGATACTGCATAGTGCATTTTGTTTTGCACTTTTTTAAAAAACTTAATTGTTGTAGGAGACTTCTTATCATAATCCACACTAGTAGCATAAATATCGGTAACTTTTTGATAAAATCTTCTTTCAGATAATCTTATTTCTCTTATTTCAGCAAGTAAAGAATCATAATAATCTTCATCAAAGAACGCTCCATTTGCCATTCTTTTTTTATCTATTATATAGCCTTTTTTTGAGAATTCTTTTAGTATACAAGTTGCCCATCTTCTAAATTGTATAGCTCTATCCGAATTTACTTTATAACCAACAGAAATAACCATATCTAAATTATAATATTGTACATTTCTTTTTACTTCTCTATTACCTTCATTTTGAACTAGTAAGAATTTCTTACTAGTTGAACTTTGTTCTAATTCATAGTTATCATATATATCATTAATATGCATAGTAATATTATTTCTGGTTGTATTAAAAAGTTCTCCAATAGCTTTCTGTGTTAGCCATAAATCGCCATCCTCAAATCTAACTTGAATTCCTTTATCATGTGATTGTCTTTCAAAAATCAAAAATTCTGCACTACTGCTTCTTATAATTAGATCTTTTATCACTCCTATCATCTCCTTTATCTAAAATTTTAGTTTTCCATCAAATGGTATTACACTAGCCTCAACATCATTTTATGAGTTACTGTATATTAAAAATTATGATTAATTATTTATAAGTTTTTATTATTCATAAAATTACTTCTTATCTTTTATATTTTTTATTTTTTACTTCAACTAATTTTAGAGCATTTTCATCTATAAAATAATCAAATTCATAGGGAGTATTATTATAGTAAACATATACTTTATGATTCCCTTCTTTATACCAAACACCATAATTATAGTTATCAACGCCATATTTTTCATCTAACTGTCTTTTAATTTCAACATTTCTAGCATCATATATATCTTCTTTTGGTAAATCATTAAAATCCATTAATTTTGCATGATGAATTATAGTTTTAAGAATACTCCATCCGTAGGTTTCTTCTTTATTTAATACTTCAAAACCATAATCTAAATATAATTTTGCTGCTAACCAACTTGTAGTTTGAGTATGTAGTAATATACTTTTATGTCCTAATTCTTTAGCAAGTTCTATTGTTTTAGTTAATAAAGGTTTAGAGAGTCCCATCCCCTGATATTTACTTTTTATGGCTAACCAATCCACAGTTGCATTATATCCATATTCTGAATTTTTAAGTAATGATACTGTAACAGTTCCAACTTTTTCATTAGTTTTATCATCAACTATGAAAACACATCTTTTATTTAACTCATCTATAAAATGATCATAAAAAGTATGAAAATGTTTTAGCCCCTTTTCTATCGATGTGAATTCTCCAGAAGAAATATGTATTAAAACCCATTCTTCTTCATCACCTGGTTTATAATACTCAAAATGAAATCCACTAGGTAAATCATATTTTTTATACTTTGATGTGTCGTTGTAACACATTAGTAACTCATAATATTTAATAGTATTATCATATGATTTCATTCTTTTTCACCGCACTTTCTTTTAGATATTTAAATTCATCCATTGAATAAATATATTTCTGTTCTTATATAACTATAGCACCCAAACTATACACTTCTGCATTATGTTTCTTTCAATCATAACAGTTAACGAGCATTACTCAGTAACTGATTTTTTATCCATTTTTTATATAGTCAATCAATTTTTATATCTCATAATATTTTTAAGAGAAATTACATGTTTCCTTTTGTATTATAA
>CAVBMP010000049.1:0-4978 GCA_963596555.1 Bacteroides helcogenes | reverse complement strand
CATCACTATATACATATATTTATATAGGAGATACTATGAATATTTTAAATGAATCAACTGTCGTTGTATATAACAGTGAACAATTAAAAACTGCTCTTGAAGCAGATAATGGTTATACAAATATTTTTCTTGGAGCAAATATAGAACTCGCATCGGGTATAAATATATCAAAAACAAAATCATTAATAACAATTGATGGAACTTATAACAATAGTACTTATACTTTTACAGATAGAAAAAGTACCGCAGCAAGTGATACCATATCAATACAAAGTGCAAACACTTTAAAAGTAATAGTGCAAAATATTAATATAGTAAGCTATAACTACTATGGAATAATATATGTTCCGGAAAGTAATACTTATAAAAATGTTATAGTTGAATATAATAATATAACTTATGTAGGTCCACAAATTAGTTTTCACCCATCTGGATTAACTAGATTTATTAATTCTAATATAACTGTTCAAACAAATTATTCAGCAGGAAACGAAGTCGCAGAATGCAACAAAATCGAAATAGGTGGTAACACTACCATAATACATAAATCAACTGCCAACTCCTCATTTTGGTTTAGAAATAGTGATCCAGAATTTAAAATACTTCCAAACGCAACTGTAAATTTTATTAGTGAAAACAGAGAACTATTTTATGGTGTAAATAATTTAATACTAACTATATCAGAAAATTCATATTTTAATATTAATACTCATAACGGTATGGGATATGGTACCTTTGGTACAGGAAATACTACTGTTGAAAAAAATGCTACATTGATTATTAAACAAACCACTAAAAATGGTAGTTACCCTACTTGGTATAGTTATGGAATTATAACAATCAATGAAGGCGCAATACTTAATATGATTAATGATTATGATAATTTATCAGCATCAAACTATAATATTTATTTTAATGGAGCATCATCAGGAATAGTATTAAATAATCCAAAAGAAATAATTTTATCTAACAGTGTTGCAAATGCTATTTATACAAACAGTACTATTAATTTTACTTTTAATTTTAATAGAATAAATTTATTTAATAATATAATTAATTATAAAAACTCAATATCATTAGATACATTACCAACTTACTCATGGTATAAAAGTAATGGAAGTTCACAACTAATAGGGACAATAACTTCATCAACAACTAAAATAACGTCAAATAACTATACTGAAAGTGAATTAACCGTATTACCTAATCTAACTAATTTTATATTAAACAATAAAAAAATAATATCAATAGGATTAATTCCTTTACATATAGATTCATTAACTGATACAGATACAAATATGAGTGGAATAACAGATAAAAACGCTTCACTGCTTATACAATATAATGATTTAAATGAAATAATAAATGCCGATTCAAATGGTAATTATATTTATAGTTATACCGATCCATTACCAATTGGCACAACAATTACCATAACATCAAAAGAACAAAATAAACCAATATATACTACAAAACAAATACAAATAGTATATGCAGGAGAACTTGTTATAACATCTGCTACGGAGACATTAAATTTTAAATTAATTCCAATTAATACAAATCCAATTATTTGTCCAAGAGAATCTAATATAGAAATAATTATTACAGACTCAAGAGCAAACAGTAGTAATTGGAAATTATATGCAACTATTGACCATGATTTATCATCAAACAATAACAAAATACTTAAAGATTCAATTGTATTTAAAGATAATGATGAATATAAAACATTATCTTTAGATAAACTACTTGTTTATACAGGTGAAAATAATAATGGGAAAACAAAAATCACAACAATTAATTGGGACGTTAATGAAGGTATATTACTTCAAATAACAAACTATATAGAAAATAATACAACATATACTTGTACAATATACTGGTCCATAGAAGAATAAAAAATCACAAAAGTGATTTCATACTCTCCAAAAATTAGATTTACAGTCAAAATTATTCAATTTTTTTCTTAAAACACTAGTAATTCTTACACTATTACTTTTAATGATGTTACCATTATAATTTAATAAGCAAAAATTATCCATGATAAAAAAAGTATTACTCTTTTTTCTTAACCTGAAACGTAATAGTTTTTGTTCCCGAGGGCGCAACATCAGATAATTGAACTGTTAATGTATTATTTTCAAATGTGAACTCTTCAGATGTTGCCTTACTGCCATCTATTTCTACAGAATCAGTAACAAAATCCACCTTTGTAGTATCAAGAATATCAGTAACAACCGCAGATGTATATGCCTGTGATGTTGAATTATTAACTGTAATAGTATATGTTAATAATCCATCTGCCCAAACCGGTTTATCTGCCGTTTTTGTAATTGTAAGACCACTTATCATAGTGACAACAGATGCCAAAGAAGACACAGATGTTGGTATATTGTTATAATTTCCTAATGCAGTTACAGTATTAGTTAATTCAGTTTCCATATTTCCTCCTATAATATATATTATGAAGTTCAGTTGAAAATGTTTTAAAAATGCTAATACTTTATTTATAAATACTTTGTAAAAAATCTATAATTGTCTTGAATTAAAATAATGATCTGATATAATAAACATTAATTTTAAGGGGAATTTATATGAATTTAGAAATATCACAAGTAAAGGAAAACTATTTACGAAAAATATTGGACGCTAGTTTATTTAATAAAAACTATTCAACAGTAGTTTTTCATGCAAGTTTTTGTTTAGATGAGATAAAAACTATTATAGAAGAAATAAAGGATGATTATCACATTGAAAATGTTATCTTTATAGATTTTGATAGTGAAAAAGTAAAATCATTTTATGAATCAAATCCTACTGAAGAAGAATTAAAAAAATTCATACCAAAATTTCAAAAACCTGTTGGTAATATGAAAATTATTTATTTTAGTAATCCCATAACTGATTTATCAAGTGATTATTATAGTGATTATTCAGTCAATTATTATAAACATCTAAAAGAATATAATAAAGAAGTATTTGATAAAATCCAAAGTTTATCTAAGAGTGATATAACTGTAACAATTTGTCCTAATAAAGATTGGGCAAACGGTTTATTAGGTGATGAAAAACAATTAGATAAATTATGGTTAAAAATCAGTAAAACATTATTAGATTTAGAAGAGGCAAAAAAGGAAATAGAAAAAAGAATGGAACAAAAAAACGAATTAAATAATATGAATATTCGTAAATTGTATTTCCATACAGATTTAGGAACAGATTTTAAAATATCATTAAATCCACACTCTATATGGGTATGTGAACCTGGAAATAGTGATGGAATATTTAACTTTTTTAATTACCCTTCTTATGAAATATATACTTCTCCAAATTGCTATTCAGCTGAAGGTAAAATTGTTTTATCAAAGAAAAGAAGATTTTATTATGATATTATGATAGAAAACGCTATTTTTGAGTTTTCAAAAGGAAGATTAATAAGTAGTGAGTCTAATAATGAAACTTTTGATTCCATTGTATTAAATCAATCAAATAGAATGAATAGAATAGGAGAAATTGCTTTAGTATCTCAGGGCACACCCTTAGCAAAATCAGAAGATTTTTATGATTCAGTTATGTTGGATGAAAATTCAGGGTGTCATTTTGCATTAGGAGATTCTATTAATGAATGTATTGGAGTAGAAAAAGAAAAACTCAATGAAAAAGGTGCAAGATATTATAAATATAACACATCAAAATATCATACTGATTTAGTATTTGGAGATGATAGTGTATCAGTAGAAGCAGAAACACAATGTAAGAAAAAAGTACTACTAATGGAAAAAGGAATATGGAAAATATAATTATAATCAATGATCAATCATATGATTAAAATATATAATTCATAATCCTTTTCTTTTTTTATTTTTTAAAGCAATATTATTGCCTCATAAAAATTAAACATTTGTATTAAAACATATTAAATTTAAAAGTTTTCAATATCCGATAATTTCAATATTTTTTCTTTCTATTATATTCTTTTTCAATGTGTTTACTTCTTAATTTTTCTAATCTATCATCCGATAAAGTGCTTATTATAGAATAAAATGGAATATCACATCTTGAAAAATGCCCTAGTTGATAATTGCTATAAGTTTCTTGTGGACTTCCATATAAAATTTCCATCTCATCTTCATTTTTTTCTAAAATAATCATTCTTATATCTTCATTGTCAAGAAATGTGTCTAATACCATACCAGGCATTAAATTTTCAAACAATGTATAGTCTTTCTGATTTCTAAGTATTGGTTTACTTAACAGCCAATCTTTAATATTTATATTTTCAAAAGAACATTCACTTATTCTTGTATGATATGTAAGTTCTGTATTTTTCTTTAATTCACATAAACTTGACACATCAACATAGTATTTTAATGCATCTATTTCTACAAAAACACTACCATTTACAGGATATGGATAAACTTTATGAAGATAATATTTTTTAGCATCAACTTGTATAATAACGTATAAATTTTCATCTAATGTTACAATATCATTTTCTTCTAAACTATATTTTTTATTTGCAAAAAAATCAGAAAATTCTTGTGGATATTCAGAATATTTAACACATGCATTAATTTTTTTAATTATTTCATTTGAATATACACTAGAAATAGGTTTTGGATATTCTAAAAGATAGTTTTTTGGTAATTTATAAATTTCGTGCAAGTTAACAAGAGATGTTCCATGATTGATAATAACTTTTTCATTCTCATATCTACGTTTATTATTTACTACTTTAGACGTAGTTGGAAATGCATAGTAATAATAATCGCCAGTATCCATACATAATAGGTATGGTCTCACCCTATGACTGTAAGGTATAGTCTCAAGTTCTTCTTTACTCAAAGGCATTTTTGCCCAAGCAATTTTAAATATATACTTACTACTATTTTTCATGACTATCTCCTCTGTTTTGTTAATTATTATAACACGTATAATGTTAAACATAAAGACTTCAAGTTAAAAATTTTGATTTCTT
>CAVBMP010000048.1:0-2269 GCA_963596555.1 Bacteroides helcogenes | reverse complement strand
TGCAATATTTAATTTATACGAGGGATTAATAAATTTAATAATATTTATCCCACCGGTGTATTGGGTGTATCTTCTTATAAATAGAACTAAGCAAAGAGTAATGGTAATATATCTAGATCCTTTAGAAGTAGTTATATCACCTCCTGGAGTAACAAATACTTACAATAACTATGAAAGAAGAGAAGAAAGAATCGTTTTTCATAAAATAACGTCATATAAAATAACAAACTCACAGATAGTGGTATATGGTAATATAGAAAAAAATATTAAAAAGACATTTAATAGTGGAACAAATGATAAAATAAAAGAACTAAGTGTATATAAAATACCTAGAGTATTTAATGATAGTGAATCACTAATAAATGTATTAAAACAAAGTATTAAATAAAGGAGTCTATATGTGTGGAATAATAGGTTATGTTGGAAAAAAGAATATAGGTAATGTAATAATACATGGACTTGAGGCTGTAGAATACCGTGGATATGATTCTGCTGGTATTAGTGTGCTTGATAATAATAAGATAAGAACAGTTAAATCTGTTGGTAAAATTGAGAATTTAAAAAAGAAATTAAAAAAAGTTGATTTAAATAATTCTGTGTGTGGAATAGGTCATACTAGATGGGCAACTCATGGTGAGGTTAGTGAATTGAATGCTCATCCACAAGTTGTTAACAGAGTAAGTGTTGTACATAATGGAATAATTGAAAATTATAAAGAGATAGAAAGAGAACTTAAAGATAAGTATACTTTCAAATCAGAAACTGATAGTGAAAGGGTTGCTGCGTTAATAGATTCATTTTATGATGGAAGTAATCAAGTTGAAGCAATTGATAAAGCAATTCATAAATTAACAGGAAGTTATGCGATTGGTGTAATATTTGAAGGAGTTCCTAAAATATACGGTGTTAGAAAAGATGCACCATTAATACTAGGTATAGGTTCTAAGGAACATTTTATAGCTAGTGATATAAGTGCAATAATAGATTATACAAATAAATATATATATCTAGATGATAATGAAATAGTTGAAGCTGATAAAGACTTTAATATTTATTATGATGGAATAATAATTAATAAAAAGATTGAGACTGCTAAGTGGGATATAGAAACTGCTAATAAAAATGGTTATGATCATTATATGCTTAAAGAGATTAATGAACAGGAAGAACTTTCTAAAAAATTATATTCTAAATATATTCCTAATGACAAATTTTCTGATTTAGTTATTGATTTAACTAAATATAAAAGAATAGATTTTGTAGCGTGTGGTAGTGCTTATAATGCGTCATTGGTTGCTAAATATTTTGCTGATAAATATTGTTCATCAAAAGATTTTTATGTTAATTGTTATGCAGCTAGTGAATATAGATATACTAATCATTATTTTGATAAAGATGTATTAGTTGTATTAATATCACAAAGTGGTGAGACTGCTGATACTCTTGCCGTACTTAGAATGTGTAATAGTAAAGGTATAGATACACTAGCAATAGTAAATGTAGTGTCTTCTACAATAGCAAGAGAAGCAAAATTTGTAATGCCTATGCTTGCTGGTCCTGAGATATGTGTTGCGACTACTAAGGGATATTTCTCTCAAAGTTATTTATGTAGTTTGCTTATGCTTAAATATATGTATTCTAAAAGAATAATTAAGAAAGATGAAGTTCTTAAAATATTTGAAGAATTTAAGAAGTTGCCTCAATTAATTAAAAAAGTTATAGAGAATCCTAACTATAAAACTATAGCAAAGGCAGTATATAAATCTGATGATATATATTACATAGGTCGTGGTATTGATATATATAGTTGTTATGAAGCAAGTTTAAAGTTAAAAGAAATATCATATATACATAGTGAGTGTTTTGCTGCTGGTGAACTTAAGCATGGTCCGATAGCATTATTATCAAAAAATACTCCGGTAATAGCACTTATGACAGAATTTTCAGTATATGAAAAGACTTTAAGTAACGTTCTTGAAGCGAAAAGTCGTAAAGCAAAAATCATTATCATAAGAAAAGAATCTATAAATATTGATAAAAATGTTGCTGATTATGAAATAGTAATTCCTTTAACTAGTGAATATGTTCAAAATTTACTTCTTATGGTATCATGTCAATTACTTGCATATGAAGTTGCTAAGTTAAGAAAATGTGATATTGATAAACCAAGAAATCTTGCTAAATCTGTAACTGTTGAATAAAGTGTAAAGTTTTAAAATATATATAATATTTTATGGAAAAGAAACTCTTATTATTATATAATTATAAT
>CAVBMP010000047.1:0-3117 GCA_963596555.1 Bacteroides helcogenes | reverse complement strand
ATGTAGTATAGTTTCAAAGTATAAATTAAAAGATGCATCTCTTTATGATATTGAAGCAACTATACTATATAGAGAATATATTAATTATAGTGCAGATAATACTATGCATGAAGAGGATAGTAATAGAAATAATGCGATTAAGTATATGACAGTATATTCAATTAACAAAATATTAAAAGAACAAAAAATTAATTTGAAAGAAAAATATGGGGATTGTTTTAAAGATGGTGTATATGAACTTGATGGTGATTTACTTGAAAATAAAATACATGAAATATTTGGTGATGATATAGAAGTAGATTATATGAAGATATTCCCTAACTATAATACTAAAGTTAATGATATTAATATTAAAGATACTTCTCAATTACAAATGTTAAAAAATTACCCTAATCTAAATGCATATTCTATTAATGGAGTATACAAAAGTAAGAAGAATGAATTTTTATTATATAGTTGTAAGGATGATATTGATGGTAATATAAGTGTTAATACAACAATTAGTAAGATACAAAAAAATAGTGATACTATTGTGATATATGATAGTTATTATTTAAAAATTAGTAATGAAAATGAAGTAAAATATAGTGATATAAATTCTAAAGAAGCAGTAAATAAAAAGAAAGTAGGATACTATAAACATGTATTTAAAAAAATAGATGGAAAGTTTAGATGGAGTTCTACTACAAAAGTTGAAAAAGATAAGGTGAAGTAAGATGAGTAAAAGTAAAAAATCAATAGGTTTTTGGATATCATTAATTATAATAGGTTATATATTAATATCAACATTTTTACCAGCAGGTAAAAAAGTATTTGAAAATATTAAAAGGGATTATTCATTTACAATATTATCTAATCCTGATAATAAGGTTTATATGGATGAACTTATTAAATATGGAAAAGAAAATAAGATAAATATTGTAGTTAGTTATGCTGATGATTTAGAAGCACTTGATGTTTTAAAAGAAGATCAATCATATGATGCGGTATGGATGTCTAATTCAATTTGGTTATATATGTTAACTGATGTGAAAGTTATTAATTCTAAATCAGTAAGTATTAATCCTGTTGTAATGGGTATTAAAAAAAGTAAGGCAAATGAATTAGGATTTGTTAATAAAAACATTTATAATAAAGATATAATGAATGTTATAAAAGATGGTAAATTAAAATATGTTATGTCATCTGTAACTAAAACTAATACTGGTCTTACTGCTTATTTAGGCTTTTTGAATTCGCTTGCTGGTAGTCCTGAAATATTAACTATGGAAATGCTTAATGATAAAACGTTGAAAGCAAACTTAAAATCATTATTTAGTGGAGTAGAAAGAGTTAGTGGTAGTGATACATTCTTAGAAGATATGTTTTTATCAAGTGATTCTTATGAAGCAGTAATTGCAAATGAATCATCATTAATAAATATTAATAAAGAATTAGTTGCTAATAATAAAGAACCTTTATATTTACTTTATCCAGTTGATGGTGTTGCGATTAATGATTCACCATTTGCATATGTAGATAGAGATCAAGATAAATTAGAAGAATTTAATAAATTGCAAACATTCTTACTTTCTAATGAATCACAAAAGAAATTACAAGATTATGGAAAGAGAACTTGGTATGGTGGAGTAAATACTAATGTATCAAAAGAGACATTTAATCCATCTTGGGGGATAGATACTTCTAAATATTTAATACCATTAAAATATCCATCTAAAGCAGTTATGACTGAGGCTTTAGCGGTATACATTGATGAACTTAGAAAACCATCTAGTGTAGCGTTCTGTTTAGATTATTCTGGTAGTATGTATGGAAGTGGACAAGAGCAATTAAAAAATGCAATGAAGTATATATTAGATAGAAGTGAAGCAAGTAAAGAGTTATTACAATTTTCTGAAGATGATTTAATCACGGTTATTCCATTTAGTGCTTCTAATCGTAAAATATTAAAAGCGAATAGTGGAACAGATACATCTGAATTAATTAATAATATAATTAGTTTACAACCAAATGGAGGAACTAACATATATGATTGTGTTATAGAAGGATTAAAAGAAGTTAATTCAGTAGGAAATGAATATACTAAAACAGTTATATTAATGACTGATGGTGAATCTAATTACGGAAGTTTCTATAATCTATCTAATATATATAAAAACAACAATTATAATATTCCTGTATATAGTATAATGTTTGGAAGTTCAAATGATAAACAATTAAATGATATAGCAGAACTTACTAATGCTAAAGTATTTGATGGTAAAACTAATTTGAAAAAGGCATTTAAAGAAGTAAGGAGTTATAACTAATGATTAAGATTCAAAAAAGATTTATATTATCTGCTTTAGTCTCGGGAATAGCATTTATACTATTTTACATAGTCTTTGACTTTTATCTATTAGTTTCACTTTTATTATCAATAGTTATTTATATTGGTGGAGTGTTCTTATTTAGAGGTAAAGATATGAGACTTTATGATGCTCAGGCAATATCTAGGTATTACTTTGAAATGTCAAAGTTAAATGATTATAAAGAAAAAATAAAAGATAAAAATATTAGAAATAAACTTGCTAAGATAGTTAATGTTTCTTCTAAAATAACTAAATATTTAGAAACTAAACCAAATAATGCTACTAAAATATATAATTTTTTAGATTATTATTTACCTTTTACTACTAAGATAGTTACTAAATATATAGAAGCAGAAAGTAAAGATGAAAAAACATTTGTTGAGAATAAGTTGATTCTTAAGATGTCAGTTTATATTAAAGAAGTAGAACATGAATGTGATAGATTGCTTGAAGAAATTGTTAAATCAAAAGATAAAGAACTTGATTTTGAAATGAAAATATTTGAAAAAACATCTGATATAGATTTTGATGATGAAGGAAGTGAAGAAAATGATGAAAAATGAGAAAACTGTATCTATAATTATAGGAGTTGTTATAATACTTGCAGTAGTTATAGTTGCTGTGGTATTTAAAAATAAAGGTAGTTTTAGTAAGAATACAGTAAATGTATATGCAGCAGTTGGTGGTGGTAAAGAAGATCTTCTTGCTGACAATGATATAAATAGTGTATTTGAAAATAAATATCATTTTAAATTAGTAAATGATA
>CAVBMP010000046.1:0-6866 GCA_963596555.1 Bacteroides helcogenes | reverse complement strand
TTCTCATCATAGGTAAAGCCATCATTTGTTTTGAAATTAAATGGTACTAACAAATTGCTGTGGTGTTCATAATAAAGTTTTGCAAATTCATAATAATCTTCCCATGTCGCAGTTAATCTATCACTTACATATTTTAACATCTCAAATAAATTTTGATTTTCTATTTCTATATCAAATGATGCATCTCTTATTTTAATTCTTTGATGAGTAGTCGTTCCTTTTGCTTGTAAAACTTTGATTCTGTCCTTTAAATTATTTTCTAATTCTTTAATATAATCATAATTATTAGTTAAGTCTATTACTACTGGTGCTAATAACTTTTCAATTAATTCTTCTTTACTTATATTTTCTTTGATTGGAATATCTTTGGATTCACACATTAATGTTAATTCTTCTATTGAATGCTTCTCTAATTCATCAAATTGTTCTTTTGTATTACCACGAACTGATAATGCTCTACCTAATTGTTCAAAATATACGATATCAGATGTTGTTCCACGTCCCATTATAACACCATCTATATTAGGTGAATGGATACCTTCATTATATTGATTTATAGCAAACATTACTCGTAATTTACCATCTACTTTTTCACCTTCTAAGGTAACATCATTATAAAAAGCATCCCTGTTTTGTCTACCTATTTCACCCATATCACTTGTTGATGTATAAATAATTATATTTTCTTCTGGCACAAATTGTTTGAACCATTCTGTTGCCTGTTTTTTGATTGTTTCAATATCATTTGTTCCTTCTTCTGAACGTGGTGGGCAGAAATAAATATATTTACCGTTAGGTTTAATACTTTTTCTTAATATATTTTGAATACTTGGTGCTTCATGTATTCTTCTTTTAATATCTGATAAAATTGACATACATTCTTGATAATCTTTAGTTGATGCATCAAGTTTTTGTACTCTTTCTTCTAATTTACTTTCTAAACCAATTAAATTTATATATGCACTTTTATACACAGGTTTTGGTAAAACACCATCTATCATCGCATCACATAAATCATATCTACTTTCTATTTTTCTTGAAAATAATTCATTTGTATCAGAATTAGACATATCTCTTTCGTATGAAGTTCCACGATCTCTAACAGTATAAGCAGTCATCCCAAATACTTTAGCATTAGGGTGTGTCTCTATCATAGTATTAATTCTTGCTCCCCACACAGGTGCGCCTATATGATGAAATTCATCAAGAATTAATAAGTCACATGGAATATTTTCTATTTCTTTCTTGTCTAAAGATATAAAACTTTGATATGTTCTAAATTCTAAATTAGGAAAATCTCTTTTCATATTTAAGTTGGGATTATCATCAATTATTTTTTTGATATGTTCTATTATTCCAATTGAAGGTACTACATATATAATTTTTTTATCTTTATTATCATAAGCAAGTTGAAGTGCATTATATGATTTCCCTGTTCCAGTAGCGTGAACAATACCAACAACATCTTGTCCTGCTTCAAATGCTTTTTTTACTTTTTTATAACTTTCAACATTATGTTCATACAAACCAATCGTTTGAAATTCATCATTAATCATCTTCTTCACCTTCAAATAATTCAATATCGATAAAGTCTTTACCTGATATAGTTTGTTCTATAATTGTCACTAAATCATTTTTCATAATTTTTGCGTTAAATTCATTTTGTTCCATAATTACTTCTTTTATACCATTATCAGTCACTACTTTAAAACCAATATTTGTTCTATCCATAATGTCTAATAAACTTCCATTTTTATATTGCTCCGGTATAAAAACCTCAATTACTTTTCCAAGTGTTTTAGTCATTATTTATCACCTCTAATATAATTTTGTATAATTAAATATTACTAAATACATTATACTGTATTTTCTAGTATTTTCCTAGTGCGTTTGATTAAAACAATGATATATAAAAACAAGAATACTTTTCTTAATTAGTCTTCTTGTTTATTTTTATATAGGAAACACTCTTTATCATGTGAATAAATAACGCCTATTGCTTGTAAATAAGAATATATAATAGTTGAACCAACAAACTTCATACCTCTTTTAACCAAATCATTAGAAATTGAATCAGATAAATCATTTGTTACTTTTCCTATTTCATAAAATGTTTTATTGTTAGTAAAGGTTATCAAATAATTATTAAAGTCTCCATATTTTTGTTGTATATTTTTAAATATTTTAGCGTTATTAATGCTTGCTTTTATCTTAAGTTTATTTCTAATTATTTTTTTATTTAAAAGTAATTCATTTACTTTATTTTCATCATAATTAATTATTTTATCTATATCAAAATTATCATAAGCAACTTTAAAATCATTTCTTTTATTTAAAACACATTCCCATGACAAACCTGCTTGAAATGATTCTAGTATTAACATCTCAAATAAATATTTATCATCGAAATTAGGTACTCCCCATTCTTTATCATGATAATCGACATATATAGGATTAGTTTCATTACACCATCTGCATCTCATAGTTTATTACCTTTCTTTGGAATAAAATATTCTTTCATATCATTCTTTTCAAGCGTTAAAAGAGAAACTTTATTTTTAATTCCTCCTCCATAACCTGTCAAATTTCCATTTTTGCCTACTACTCTATGGCATGGAATAATTATACATATAGGATTGTATCCAACTGCATTACCTACTGCCTGACTAGACATCTTTTTAATTCCTCTTTTTTTAGCAATAATATTTGATATATCACTATAAGTAATTGTATGTCCATAAGGAATAGTATTCATTATATCAATTACTTCTTGTCTAAAAGGAGTTATGTTATTAATTTTATATTTAGGTGTAAAATTAGGCTTATTTCCACTAAAATAAATATCTAACCAGTCATTTGTTTCTTTAAATATTGGTAAATTCTTTTCCTCACATTCAAAAGTATGCTTAGATTCATCTTTAGATCCTAAAAACCATAATCCAGTAAGATATTCACCATCGCTATTCATTATTATATCATCAAAACCATCTGGAGTTTTATATATTGATTTATAAGTCATAAACACCTCTTAAAAATTATTACAACTACATTGGTGAAGTAATCCATAAATATAATAAAACTACTATACCAATAACCATTATTGTACTAATTATTATAAATGCTAACCATTTCTTATCTTTTTTCCCTCTAATAAAAGCAAATATATCAATGATAAATAAAATTAAATATATTATAGCTAAATATATAGTAAATCCCATGTTATCTCCTTTATTTTTTTAAAAGTGTGAAACTTTTTTTATAAAAATATTGAAAAAAGTTTCACACTATATTCTATATGTATGTGTTAGAAATTAACACAATATCACAATGAACTTATTATATTATTTTCTTTAGAATATTTTAAAGCATAATCTAAAACAGTATCTACACCTTCAATATAATCTTTTTCATTTTGTATTACATAAACATCTGGTTTAAAAATATAAGGTGTCAAAATTTCCCTATTTTTAGTTTCCATAAATTCTTTTTTGCTTCTAGCGCCATAGTTAACAATAGGATTAAAATAACAACCTGATATAGAAAACCTATAATTTTCAATGTTAATCCAATTATTATTTCCAAAATGATTTATAGGTGTCCCTATCTCATCACCAATTGTTTCAGCACCAAGTTTAATTAAATCATAAAGTGCAATACTTCCGGATGAAAAAACTCTATAATCTGTCAAACACAAAATTTTCTTGTCTGATTGCTCTTTCAAAAAACTCTTAAGTTTCTCATTCAACCCAGAATCACCTCCGGTATTACCTCTAATATCTACAATAATCGTATCAATTTGTGATAAATCCTCTTTTTCTAGTTTACCTATTGCTGCTTCTATTTTTTCTTTAAAGTTTGATTGAACGGAACTATGTGTGTAAATTAAACAATTATCAATAAACTTATATGTTGCGTTATCATTATCAGTATTAGGATACAACTCTTCCTCATCAATATTTTTTTCTATAGTTTTTTGAATTCTATCACCAGTTTTAGTTTCAATCTCAAATGTTAATTTATCACTGTTTCTAAAATAAGGTAATCCAAATAAAATATATTTGTTAGATAATGCCATTTCAGTCATATATTTTTTTCTACCTTCAGTACCATAAGTAAGAATATTATCTATTTCATCCATTATATCTTTTATACTAATACCATTAATCGAAACTAATTTAGCGTCTTTAAAAGTACTTGGATAAGTAATTATAACTTCATCATTAAATATTCTATAATTCATCGGTATAGTAGATGAAATAGAAAATTTTGTATGGTCATCACTCTTACCGTTTAATCTTTTTAAAATAAAATCCATAAAATATTTAAAAGTATAGTCATCACACACATCCATAGAACCCACAAGTTTCTCATAAATTTTATTTAATTGTTTTTCATTAATTTCATGCCATGGATCAACATGAATTTCTTTGTACTTTTCAATAAATTTATCATAAATCTTTTTATATTGAATATTAATCATTTTTATCCTCTATCTAATTTTACTAAATTTTTATATTAGTTATTTTTCTTAATTTCTGGCATAACTTTATCAAAAGTTACTTCGTTAAATCTTTCTATATTTTGTTCCGTGCAAAGTTCAAAATACTTATCATCCCAAGATAATCTATAAGCATCTTTTATATTTATTCCTAATTGTTCAACCCAATACTTTACAATTTTTTCTGGATTTTCATTATCACTTTTATTTTCTACTTCAACACATATACCAAAGGGATATTCATCTATTGCAACTTCCACTTCGTCATTAGCAAATATTGTTCTATATCTTTCATAGCTTTCTACAAGATTAAAATGCATAACATTATTTATTATAAAAAACATATTATCTATATCACATGAATTAATTCTAACTTCTTTTTCTTCTTCCTTATTAATTTCAGTTTCCAATGTATTTTTTAATCTTCTTTTCCAACTAAGCATACATTTTGTTTCATTATCATTTTTTGAAATTCTCAATCTAAATCTTCCATCTACTTCTTTGCTATAAAAATCAAACTTTTTATCACAATGATTGTATTGAATAGTTTTTTCATAGGTTCTAGGAAATTCCTTTAAATTATTTACACTTCTAAATTTTTTTAATAAGTTATTTAATTCCATACTATTATAATAAAATCTAACTTCATATTCCATAAATATTCCTCCAAATTTATTTAAATATATAATTCTATTTTTTAAACCTTATAATCGTTTTATTCTTCTTAATGGTTTATAATTTTTAATTATTATTGATAATGCTTCTTCATATTGATCTTTATAATAAAAATATTTTAATCTTTTATTTTCTATTTCGTTAAATAGATTTAACTGAAATAAGTAATCAGTATCAGAACTATCAAGTTCTAATCTTTCATCCTCATAATATCTTTCAGACACTTCAATTATTGTAGACAATTTTTTTATTTCCATGTCTTTTTCAAATTGTTCTATGACGATTTTTCTAAAAGTATCACAATCTAAAGTTATATCCAGTAATCCAAAACTTTCTGCTAATAATTTAATATTCTTTTTACTAGGAGATACTTCAAATGGAATTATTTTTTTTAAGTATGCATAATAAATTAATTCTCTACATTCTTGTGTAACTACTTTCCTAAAATTTGTATTCAAGCTCATTCCCTTATTATTTAAATCATCAAATACTGGAATTATATACTCAAGTGCCATAAAATATTTAATGTTATTTATTAATTCATTTTTTAGTTTTATAACTATTTCCTCATTTGATAAATTAGCATATTTTGCTTTTACTTCATCTTTGAATTTTCCCATACAAAACCTCCTTGATTTCTTAGTATAGTTTAATATATTTTCATAGAAATCGCAAGAGATAAGCTCCTTTTCAATATTAAAATTTATAATATATTTTCATCATCTCTACTCATAATATAACATAAAGCAAAAGAATTTAAATTCACTCAAACTTTTCAATTCCATGAAACATAAATATTATTTTATCAACCTTCTTATCAGTATGATAGTGTCCACAATACCAAGCATTATAGCCTACTTTTTCTTCTATTTCATCTAAGAAATATTCAGTAGAGTTATCTACTGTTGATTGGTCTACGCCTTTTAAAAACATTTCTCTAGGTAAGTATTTATATGGACATGTATGAGATAAAATTATATCAACCTTATAATTTAATCTTTTGAGAACTTTCCTTACATTATTTTTTGTTTCATCATTAGGTTGTTCGCTTTCATACCAGTTGTATCCTTTAGATAACCTAAAATACTTATCTACACTATATGCACCACCAATAACTAATACTTTGTGATTGTTGAAGTTATAAACTTCACCATCTTTAGCAAATAATATATTTGGATATTCTTCCTCATAATACACCAATCCATCATGAAATCTTTTTGTTTTATATGTTTTTATATTTTCTGGTCTTTCTTCATGATTGCCATGTATGCAAAAAAATGTAATTGGATAATATTTATTCAAACTCTCTTTAAGTTCATTATCTTTTTCATTAGCATAATAATTTATTCCAGCATCTCCCAAAACAATTAGTATATCATCCAATGTTGTTTTATTGGCATAGCAGAAATAAAAAACTTCTCTAAAATCAGCATGCTTATCTCCTGTTATATATATCACTTTACCACCACCATAAATATTATAACGTATAGTAACACTAAATACAGCATTATTTGAGTAAAAAAGTTTCTGAAATGTAATCAACTATCATACTTGTAAATGTTGTTACATAATTCACCTTAAATTTTATATACATTATATTATAAAAGCAATTTAAAAACAATGCATCTTACTTAATTCTGTTATTTAAAGAAGTAAATGCAATTTATTTTTATTAAAAAAGAAAAGTTGCATT
>CAVBMP010000045.1:0-3434 GCA_963596555.1 Bacteroides helcogenes | reverse complement strand
CCCCCCCCCTAGTCAATTTACATGTGTTTGACACCCAATTAAGTTCAGAATAAACATTCAGTTTGTTTTATATAAGAACTATTTCAATAATCACTCCGAGATTTGACAGCACTCACTCCGAGTTTAGAAGTGTTTCACTCCGAGATTTGGAAGCATCTATTCCGAATCTTACGATTTATTCCAAAATTAAAAGTTCCCTAAGGAACTAATATAAACTATTTACTACATCTTTTATAATATAATTTGTTATATAAAGACCAGCAACTCCTGGTACAAAAGGACTTGAACCTAACATTTTAGTATTGATAGGTTTCTCATCAGAAACAATTACTGTTACATTTTTCATTATTTCTTTCTTTCTTGAAAATTCTTTTCTTATTTTTTTAGCAAGAGGATCTGTATCTGTTTTATCAAGAGTAGTAATTCTAAGTTTAGTTGCATCAAGTTTATTAGCCGTACCCATTGATGATATAAGTTTAATACCTCTTTCATGACATTCTTTTATAAGTGCTACTTTTACCTTAGTAGTATCACAAGCATCAACTATATAATCATATGTATAATCATTGCTAAAAATAGAACTAATATTATCTTCTGTAAGATACAAATTAATAATATTAACTACTGCATTTTTATTAATAGATTTAATTCTTTTTTTCCATTCTCTTGTTTTATATTTATTATTATTTTTAGAAGTCACTACTAGTTGTCTATTAATATTACTTGGTTTTATTATGTCCCCATCTACAAGTGTAATATTTTCAACGCCACATCTAGTAAGAGATTCAACTACGTATCCTCCGACTCCTCCTAGTCCTAAAACTAATACTTTTAATTTTTTAATTTTTTCTATCCCATCGCTTGTCACTAATGCTTCAAGTCTAGATAAATTCATAAATATCCCTGCTTTCTTGATATATATTATACCACAAATAATAACTTTTTTACAAAATAAAAAACCTAGTATAAATATAGGTAATAAAAACTCGCGCTTCGCCCGAGGTGGTAGGTCACATAGTATAATCGGGATCCTGCATTAGAATGCAATATTCAACTCCATATACTAATTAGTCCTCCTATAATATTACATAGCCGGTTTATGAAGCTATATTCATCATCTAGGTTAATTTAATTATATCACATATATAAAATATATCAATAAAATTACAAAAAGTTTACACTATTAAAAATGACCAAACTTACTTCTTTCATAAAAACATTCATTTAATAAATCTAAATCATCTATTATATTTTTAGGTTCACATTCTTCATATAGACTTGAGTACTTATTTATGGTTACTTCATCATTTAAAACACCTTTATCACTATCAATATATATAGCAAGAGGTTTTCTAATTCCAATAGCATAACTAAGTTGTACCCTACACCATTTAAGATTATATTTCTTCAAATAATAGATTGCGATTAATCTTGCTTTATAAGCACCACTTCTATCTACTTTAGTAGGATCTTTTCCACTAAAAGCACCACCACCTACAGGAGCAAAGCCTTGATATGAATCTACAACTATTTTTCTACCAGTAAGTCCAGCGTCTCCAAGAAAACCACCTATTTCAAATTTACCAGTTGGATTTATTAAATACTCTTCCGCTTCTATATTATATTTAGAACATATATTATTACAGATATCAATAATTATTTTATCAGTAGACTCTCTTTCTTTTTCAGTATTTTGATAACTTATAGTAAATGTTTTAATTTTAATAAGTTTCATATCTTCATTATAATAACCTGTTATTTGTGCTTTACCATCGCTTTTAAATCTATTATCGACTTTTAAAAGATTATCATATTCCCTACTTAGTTCTTTTAATATAACCATCGCAGTTGGTAAATAAAATAAATTATCATCACAAGCATAACCAAACATCATGCCTTGATCCCCTGCTCCTAAAACTTCATCATTTGTGCCAAGTGCGATATCTGTACTTTGAATACCTATATTATTAATTATTTCAAAGTTTGCTAAGTACCCAACATCCTTAAGTACCCTTTTTACAACGTGTTCTACATCTACCTTAGCATTTGATGTAACCTCTCCTGTTATAAATATTTTTCCTTTACCACCAACAGTTTCAATCGCACATCTGCTTTTCTTATCCCCTTTAATATACTCATCAAGTAAAGCATCACTTATTTGATCACACACTTTATCTGGATGCCCTCTAAAAACAATTTCATTACTAAATAATCTCATTTATATTTCCTCCTTCCAAGATTACAATTACCTTAAAAAGAAAAAATACCTAAGATAACTTAGGTATATAAGTTATCCTTATCCATCTGGGTTTACCACCTAATCAAATAGGTTGGTGTGACATCATAGAGCCAGTCTCTCAGTCACTCTTTATAAGGTAATTTTTAAAATTGTTGTTCACAAGAACATATAAATAATAACACAAATAAATAACTTAATCAATAGATTCATATACTTTATTATGATAAATAAAATAAAGAATAATATATTTGTAAAGTCTGCTTTACTTTTACTAGTCGGAGGAGTTCTTACTAAAACAGTTGGATTCTTTTTAAAAATAATTATTACTAGAAAAATAGGTACTGAAGGAATAGGACTTTATAGTTTACTTGGTCCGACTATGTCACTTCTTACAGTTATAGCGACATTTTCATATCCAACTGCGATATCAAGAGCAATATCAAATAAAACTTTAAGAGCAAAGTCTCTTTTATATTCTATAATACCAGTATCTTTAATATTGAATTTAATATTATTTGTAGTAGTTTTTCTCTTTGCTAAAACTCTATCTATAGATTTACTTAAAGATGAAAGATTATATTACCCTATTATATGTATTGGTATTACTCTTCCTTTTATAAGCATTTCATCAATAATAAAAGGATACTTTTGGGGTAAACAAAATATGTTTCCATATATGCTTTCTAACTTCTTAGAACAAATAACTAGAATGATTTTAATACTATCATTTCTAGATAAATTTATAGCTATTGGTCTTATAAAAACAATATGCTTCATAATACTTGTAAATGCAGTTGGAGAAGTAGTATCTCAAATAGTGATGATACAGTTCTTCCCTAAATATAAAGTTAATGTCCGTGAGTTTGTAATAAATAAAAAAGATGTATCAAATGTTATGAATACATCTGTTCCCGCAACAAGTAGTAAAATCATTGGATCGATCGCATACTTTTTAGAGCCAATCATTCTTACTAATATTTTATTATATGTAGGTTACTCTAAAGATTACATTGTTTATGAATACGGTGTTGTTAATGCGTATGCTTTAACTCTTCTATTAATGCCACAATTCTTTACTCAAAATATGTCTACGGCATTAGTTCCAGAATTATCAAAATATTATGCTCTTAAAGACTATAAAATGTGTAAAAAAAGAATAAAACAAATAATAATAGTATCTTCCACTATCGGGGCT
>CAVBMP010000044.1:0-11662 GCA_963596555.1 Bacteroides helcogenes | reverse complement strand
ATATATAATTATCTAATGAATCTATTTTATCAAATTCAAAATTATTTATAATTTTTCCACTTTTATCAATTATTCCATATTTATTATCTTTAGATATAATTCCATATTTTTTAACTGATAAAGTTGTTGGATATTCATCTAATTTTAATATGGTTTTATTAGAAGAAATGTCATATATTAAATATTTTGAATCATCTTTTATTACTATTAAATCATCCTTATCAAAGATAAATTGTTCTGATTGTATGTTTTCAACAACACAATCCTTAATACATTTATAAACTGAAACTTCCTTTATATCTTTATAAAAATGAATTTTATTATTTTCAATGTTATATTTATAAGTTGAATACTGAATTTCATTATAATTACTAATTATGTCTTTCAATTCTTTATTTGCTTTATATTTAACCCACCATACAGTTCCAAGTATTGCAAGAATAAAAATAAAGCATATTATAAATATTATTATCTTATCTATAGTTTCAAATTTTCCCTTTGTATTATCTGACATATTATCACCATTATTTTACCTGATTAGCAGCAGCACATTCAAGTTTATAAGACTCATTTTCTTTAACTTGTGATATTTTTAATTTATCAAAATTATCTGTTGCTTCAATATAATATTTGCCATCAAAGACATTTAAATAAGTAACTTTTTCATTCTCAAATAATATGCAGTAATATAATCTTTTTCCTGTTAAATCTAAGCTAGTATTATCTTCTGAATATATATAATTAGTTGGTCTATCAAAAATTTTATTTTCGGTTCTTTTTTCTTGAGATTTACTATAAACCACAGCCACATTATTTAAAAAAGTACTTTTCTTAGAATTTTTATATAACTTTGCTATTCTAGGTGTTGCATATGTAATTAAAATAATTAATATCAAAACAACTCCTATAAGTTCAATTAAGGTAAATCCTTTATTATTCATGCTACCACTCCTATATTATATTAATATTTTAACATATTTTCGAGAATATTCAAGTTTTATAACTCGTTTGATATTAAAATAAAATCTTCAACTGTTAAACTTTCTGCTCTGTATGTTAAATCTTTATTTATCTTTTTTAAGATATTTTCAATTTTAATTAAATCATAAGACTTTAGATTATTTTTTAAGTTCTTTCTCTTTTGAGTAAAAGAGTCTTTTATTAACTTATAAAATACTGCTTCATTATTTACTTTATATTTATTACTTTTTTTAAATTTGACTACTGTACTATCTACTTTTGGAATAGGTTCAAAACAATTTTTGCTTACATCGCATACCTTTTCTATGTTAAAATGATACTGTAGAAAAACTGATAATGAATTATATTTTTTAGAATTTGGTTTTGCCATAAATCTTTCTGCTACTTCTTTTTGAACCATTATTACAATTTCATCTGCATGATTATAATCTATAATTTTATTAATTATAGCAGTTGTTATATAGTAAGGCAAATTACCAACAAAAATGATTTTATTGTATTTAGAATAATTTATATAATCACTTAAATTAATAGTTAGAAAATCTTGATATACAATTTTTAATTTATCTGAATCTATTTTTGATAATATATCTTTAAGTCTAGTATCTATTTCAAAGCATAAAACATCGCAATTTTTCTTTATAAGTTCTTTTGTAATAGCTCCTGCCCCGGGCCCTATTTCTACTATTAAATCATTTTCTCTGACTTCAATTGATTCAATAATTTGATTTATTTTATTTTTATCCATCAAAAAATTTTGTCCTAAAGACTTTTTATAATTAAATTTCATTACTTCCAACCCTCTCTTAAAACTTCAAATTCTAAGTTTTTCACTCTTCCAATTTTTTTAATTGCAGTTTCACTTGAGTCTGTTAATAAATCTATAACATTTCCGCTAACTCCCCTATCAAGTACAATAGCGATTATTGGTTCTTGGGATATTTTTTTAACGTCAAATTTTAATATTGTTCCACATGGATAATTTTTACTACTTGCTACAATTCTTATATTTCCATATGATTTATCATTGAAATATATTCCATCCTTTATAACGTTAGTTCTTGGAGGACATGCTAAATAACCACTACACAAAGGACAATCTCCTGAATAACCAGTTAATTCACCCATAAACTTATATAGTGATTTATTTGTTTTATTTATATTATTTATTGCTTCATTATTTTTTGTATTTTCAGTAAATAATTTATTTTGACTTTTTTGAATTATTTCTTTAGAAACAACTTTTGTATTATTTTCATTTGTTGCAGATGATAAAGATGTTTCAACAAATGTTTCTTTTTTCAACAGTAAAAAAATTAATAATAAAAATATTGTTTCAATTACCATGATAATTCTACTTTTTATATATTTCTTCATAGACTACTCCAATAAAATTATATAATAGTAGAATTTAAATGTCAAAAATTTTCCTAACATTATTTGATGTGGTATTTATAACTTCTTCAATACTTATATGTTTTATTTCAGATATTCTTTTTGCAACATAATAAACATTTGATGGAATATTTTTTGTGCCTCTATGCGGTTCAGGTGATAAAAAAGGACTATCTGTTTCTAGTACTATATTTTCTAGATCTATGTTTTCAATTACTTTATATAGGTTTGAATTTTTAAAAGTTAAAACTCCTCCTATACCTAAAAAGAAACCCAATTTTATGAACTCTTTTGCCATTTCCACACTACCACTATAACAATGAATAATACCTTTAATTTTCTTTGTTTTAAGTATATCAAAACAATCTTGAATAGAATCCCTAGTATGTACTACAATAGGCAAATTGTACTTGTTAGCTAGGTCTATTTGATCACTAAATAACTTTTTTTGTTCTTTTCTATTTTCATTATTATGGTAATAGTCTAAACCTATTTCACCAATTCCATATACTTTATTACTAATTATTATATCTTCTAATTTACTTATCATATTTTCTTTATCAGATATATTATCTGGATGAATACCAACTACAGGAAATAAAATATCATGATATTTTTTACATATTTCTATTACTTCTTTTGATGTTTCTAGAGAATCACCACAATTTATTACTGACACAATACCTTGTTTTTTGATTTTGTTTACTAATTCATCAATATCTTCATAAAATTCACTTATTATATGTGCATGTGAATCAATCATGATTTCACCACTAATAATTTATGATATATTAGCTTTTTAATATAATGCCAAAATGAAAATACAAATAATAAATTAATTATGATCATATCACTGTCATAATCCAACATCAACAAAATAGGTATTAATAATAAATTAAGTAAATTAAAAAAAGTCAAAGAATGTACTTCGATAAATCTAATAATTTTTTTCATATATATCACATATTTATAATATAATATATATTATTTATTTTCAACTTATTAGACAAAATGTATCATTTTTTGACATTTTTTTACACCAAAAATTATAAATTCTTTTTAATTAATTCTTTTATTATTTTTGATGTGGACTCCATATCAAAAATATTATTACCAATTATTATAATCGCTCCTAACAAATCACTATCTATTACTATAGGATTTATAATTATTTTACCAGTGGTTTTTTCTCCATTTAAATTAACTTCAGTTATTTTCTCATTTTTATATATTTTTCTTTGATGAATAATTTCAATTATTTCATCCGGAACGTTTTCTTTGCTATTTATAAATTTGTTATTATAAACTATAAAAATATTATAATTATAAACATTTTTAAATATATTAATAATTTTTATAATATCAGTTTCTATATTTATTAATCTAGAATATCTTTCTAAAATAATTTTTTCTTCTTCAACCAATATTTGAAAATCATCACCAGTATGTATGTTTAAATTTTTTCTTAATTCTTTTGGAAGAACTATTCTTCCTAATTCATCAATTTTTCTCACTATACCAGTTGTTCTCAATATAATCACCTACTATTATTGTTTACTTTTAGTAGTTGTTTTATACTTTTTTTATTTTATAAATTTTAAATTATAAATAATCTCTAATAATTCTTCTAAATAATATAAATAATTCTTATCTAATGATGCTTTTAGAAGCGTTATTAATATATTATCATTTTTATATGTGAAGTTAAATTTAGTTGTTATATTCATTGTTTTTATAAATAATTCTTCTATATTTATATTCTGATAAGACTGTTTAGAAATTTTTAAAACAACTTTTAAATTATCATTTTCGTTAATTTTAATATTTTCTGCTATTAACATTTTTTCAATATATTTTTCATGTGCATATAATTCTAGTTCCTGATTAGTAATACCAAATCTATCTTTTATTTCTGATAAAACTTCATTTAACTCTTTTTTATTTGTTATACCATTTATTTTTTTATGCAAGCTTATAATTACTTCACTATCGTCTGTATATTCATTACCTATATGTGTTGAAACATTCAACATTGATTCTTTGTTTTCTTTTATGTCTTCTTCATCATAGTCTTTACCTTCTACTTCTTCTTTAATTAAGTCTAAATACATATTTACACCAATCGAATCAATAAAACCTGCTTGTTCTTTTCCTAAAATATCGCCTGCACCTCTAATCGCTAAATCCCTCATTGAAATTTTATAACCACTGCCCAACTCAGTAAACTCTTTTATAGCATCTAATCGTTTCATTGCTGTAGTTGTGAGTACTTTTTCTTTTCTATACATTAAATATGCATATGCTATCCTATCACTTCGTCCTACTCTTCCTCTTATTTGATATAGTTGACTTAATCCAAATCTATCGCTATCTATAACTATTATTGTATTAGCATTCGGTATATCTATTCCATTTTCTATTATTGTTGTACTTACTAGTACGTCATATTTTTTATTTGTAAAATCATATATTATATCTTGCATTTCGTTTTTAGTCATTTTACCATGTGCATAACATATATTTGCTTCTGGTATTATTTTTTTATATTTTTCTACAAGATTGTTCATATTTATTACATTATTATATAATATGAATGCTTGTCCTTTTCGACTCATTTCTTTTAATATTGCTTCTCTTATTAACATTTCATTATATTCTATAACATACGTTTGAACAGGATACCTATTTTGCGGTGCTGATTCTATTAAAGACAAATCTCTTATTCCAACTAAAGACATTTGTAATGATCTTGGAATTGGAGTTGCTGAAACTGAAAGAACGTGAATATTTGACTTTAGTTTTTTAATTTTTTCTTTTTGTTCTACACCAAATCTATGTTCTTCATCAATAACTAATAATCCTAAATTATTATATTCTACATCACTGCTTAATAATCTATGTGTTCCAAATATTATATCGATTTTGCCCTCTTTTAATTGTTTAAGTTTGGTTTGAACTTGTTTGTTAGTAAAATGTCTATTTATTATATCTATATTTATAGCAAAATTTCTAAAACGTTTTAATGCAGATTCATATTGTTGATATGATAGAATTGTTGTTGGACATAAATATGCCACTTGATAATTATTTTCTACTGCTTTAAACATTGCTCTAAATATTACTTCAGTTTTTCCATAACCAACATCTCCACATAATAATCTTTCCATCGGTCTTGGTTTTTCCATGTCTTTTTTTATTTCATTTATTGCTTTTAACTGATCTACTGTTTCTTCATATTCAAATTCATTTTCAAAAATCAATTGATTTTCATCATCTTTTTTTAATGGTTCAATTCTTGCTTTTTCTCTTTCTTTGTATATTTTAAGTAAGTCACTTGTTATATTTTTAATTCTTTCTTTTATTCTTAACTTTGTTTTTGTCCACTCTACGCTATTTAATTTATTAATAGTAGGTTTCATTCCTTCTTTTGAAGAATACTTATATAATTTTGAAATATCTTCTACTGGTACATATAATTTATCATTTCCTTTATATTGAATTAATATATAATCCTTTTTCATTCTGTTTTTTTCTATTGTTGTAATACCTTTATAAATACCAATACCAGTTTTTCTATGAACTACATAATCACCAATATTTAGTGAATCTATTGATGCAATGCTATTTCCTAAATTTGCATTATACTTTATTTTTTGAATTTTACTATCTTCATATAAATCAAATTCAGAGTAATAATAATTGTTGTTGTATATAAATCCATTGTTAAGATGATAGTTACTTATTTTTATTTTTTTATTTAGTTTTAATATTTCATTTAGAAATTGTTTATTTGTAGAAAAAAGTATTCCATTATTTTTAATAATGTCATTCAAAAATTTTTCTTTATTAGAATTATATTTTTCAATAGATTTAGATTCAATTAATATATCTTTATTTTTATTATTGATTGTATCTAAATATAAATCTTCTTTTTGTATGAGTTTGTTAATTGTAAATACATTTGATTCTATATTTAAATATTTTAGTTGAGGTTGTATTAATTTTTCTTGGAGTTTTATTTGATTAAAATTATGAAATATTACTATCTTATTATTTATATATTCTCTAATAGATGTGTCATTATCATTAAAATTTTCATTTAAACTCGATATTGTTATTTCATTAATTTCACTTGTAGTTCTTTGAGTCATGGAATCAAAATATTTAATTTTTTCTATTTCGTTATCAAACATTTCAATTCTAACAGGATTTTCTTCTCCAACCGGAAAAATATCAATGACAAAACCCCTAACAGAAAAATCTGCTGTATTATACACAATACTTTCTTTTTTATAACCATTGTCAATTAATTTTTCTATAAGTTTTTTTCTATCAACACTTTGACCAGTTTTTAAAATTATTTTTTGATTTTGATATTTTTCAATATTTGGAAGTTTTTTTATAAAACTATTTAGATGAACAATCACTATTTTTTGTTTATCATCTTTTATTTTATTTAATAAATTTATTCGCATATATAATAATTCCGGTGACACTGCAATTGCTGATTTTGTTATAAAATCATCTTCGGGAAATAAATAAACATCGTCTGTATAAGATTTTAAATTATTGTATTTTTCAGTCGCTTCATTTAATGTTGGCAGAACTAATAATATATTTTTTTTAGACTTAAAAAATATATATAATAAAAATTGATTATATATTTCATTATCACTAATAGATATATTTTTTATACCTTTTAAATCAAAATTAAACAATTTTTCATATAACTTTTCATTCATTACTTTTTTTATTATATTTCTCCATTAATTTATTTATATCATATTTTGAAAAATCATCAATTATACAAGATATTTTTGGCAATATTGAATCTATAATTTTACTTTCCTCTTGAGAAAATCTTCCTAGTACATAGTCTATCTTATCATGATTATTCTTTGATATACCAATTCTCACTCTTGCTATATTTTCAGTTTTCAATTTATTGATTATATCTTTTATTCCATTATGTCCTGCTGAACTTCCACTACTTTTAATTTTAAAAGTACCTAACTCAAAATCCATATCATCATATATTATTAAAATATCTGATATATTTAGGTTAAAATATTTATAAAATTGAATTACTGCATCTCCAGAGTTATTCATATAAGTGTTTGGCTTTACTAATAATATTTTTTCTTTATCAATCAAATGTTCACAATATTCAGAGTTAAATTTATTTTTATAAGTTAAATTGTATTTTGTTGCATAATAATCGATTGATTTAAAACCACAATTATGTCTAGTATTTTCATAATTCTTTCCTGGATTGCCTAAACCTACTACTAATTTCATTTATAACTCCTTACATTCTTCATATAATTTATTTTTACTTATATTGTATCTTTTGGATACTTCTTTAATTGCGTCTTTCTTAGTATAACCTTTTTGATACATTTCATTAACTATTTTTTTGTAATCAATTTGTTCTTCAATTATTTCATGACTTTTTTCCACAACTATTACAAATTCGCCTTTTAATGTATCAGTGCATTTAATTACTTCTGATACATTTTCTCTTATGATTTCTTCATGCAATTTTGAAATTTCGCGGACTAAAGCAATCTTTCTATCACCAAATATCTTATAGATTAATTCTAATGTATTTTTTACTCTATAGGGTGATTCATAAAAAATTAGAGAATAATTTACATTTTTTAAATTTTTTAATTCTTTTTCGGCTAGTGTTTTTTTACTATTTAAGAAACCATAAAATAAAAATTTACTGTTATCTAATCCTGACATGTTTAATGCGGGTATTAATGCTGTCGCTCCAGGAAGTGCTATAACACTAATGCCTTCTTTAATCACTTCATTTACAATATAATTACCAGGATCACTTATTAGTGGTGTACCTCTATCAGTAACATATCCTATGTTTTTACCTTCTTTCAACATTCTAATTATTTTATCTTTGTGTTTCATCTCACTATACTTATGACATGATTCTATTTTTTTACTTATATCATAATATTTCAAGAGATTGTATGCCTCTCGCGTGTCTTCTGCAAAAACAACATCAACAAATTTTAATGTATTTAAAGCCCTTATTGTAACATCTTCCAAATTTCCAATTGGTGTAGGTATTAAATATAATTTTCCCTTATTATCTTTTTCGTAACTTGATTGTTTCATTTAATCACTTCCAAACATTTTTAATACTTCTTTACTATAATTTCCATTTTGCTCGTGCACTATTAATGAATCCAATATTTTTAAACCCGGTTTTCCATTTTTTCTTCCATCAATTAAAACTAAATTAGATTCTTTCCCCTCTTTAGGATATATAAATCTGATTCTTTTTGGCTCAATATTATTTTGTCTCATCAACGTTATTATATCAATTAATCTATCTGTTCTATGTATTAGGGAAAGTGAGCCATTATTTTTTAACAATTTTTTAGATATATTCATTATATCTTCTAACTTTATCAAAATCTCATGTCTTGCAATAGATTTTATATTATTGTTATTTTTTTTACTAGTATTACTATTCTTAAAATACGGTGGGTTACAAGTAATTAAATCAAAAGTATCAGTCTCAAAATCATTAACCAATTCTTTTGCATCTTTATTTATTAAAATAATTTGATTTTCTAAATTATTAATTTTTAATGTTTTCTCTGCTAAGTCAAATATTTCTTTTTGAATTTCTACTCCATATATTAAAGCTTTTGTTTTTCTCGATAATATTAAGGGTATAGGAATATTTCCCGTGCATAAATCTAATACCTTTTTTGTTTTGTTGTTCAAAATAACAAAATTAGGAAGCAAGATAGAATCTAAACTAAAATTAAAATAGTTCTTATTTTGATATATCTTAATATTATTGAAATTTACTAAGTCATTTATTGTTTCATTATTATTGTTTTTCATAATCTTTTTTTAATGGAACCTCTACTACAATTTTACTATTGTTTTCGGTATTAACAGTATATTTTCTATTTAAAATATCAAGAGATATTACAATTCCATTTTCGTCTCCAATTTTAACTTTTTGTCCTACCTCAGGCAAATCTTTTCTATAAAAACTGTAATTTTCATCCTCATATTTTAAGCAACATAATAGTCTCCCACATTGACCATTTATTTTACTTGGATTCAATGATAAATTTTGATTTTTAACTTGTGCAATACCTACAGAATCTAAATCCTTTAAAAAGTTTGAACAACATAGTTTTCTTCCACATTGACCTATTCCAGATATTTCTTTTGCTTTGTCTCTTACACCTACTTGTCTTAATTCAATTCTTACTTTATAAATTGATGCTAATGATTTTGCTAATTCCCTAAAATCTATTCTATTATCTGCAATAAAATGAAATATTAATTGTGTTTTATCAAATGTAAAATCAGCATCTAAAAATTTCATATCTAATTTCATTTTTTTAGCAATATCAGTTGCTTTTTTTAATGCGTCTTTTGCTTCTTCAATATTTTTTTTGTTTTGTTCTATTTCTTTTTTTGTAGCAATTTTTATTATTTTTGAATATTCCTTTTGCTTTAATTCTTTTTCAATAATTGTGCTAACATAACCAAATTGTTGCCCTTTTTCTGTTTCAACAATCACATAATCATTTATTTTAACATTATTATTGTTATCATCAAAAATATATTCTTTACCATTTTTTTTAAATTTTACACCTACATTTCTCATTTTTCACATCTCCACATATCTATTAAAAACCTATCAATACATAAATTTTTATTTAAATTTTTTTTAGAATAATTAATATTATCATTTATAATTAGTATCTTTTCTAATATTTTTTTTGTATTATTTTTTACAATTATAAACAAATCTTCATCCGTTATATTATTATTAACAATCTTAAAAAGTTTTTCTCTATATATATCTAATATATTAATCAAAATATTGGTAAATTCCATTCTATCTTTAATATTATTATAAATATCACAGTTACTAGCAATTGTTACAATGCCTTTTTCTTCAATATCATATACTATTTTCTTAGCAAAATCAAAATATTCTTTTTTACATTCATTTTCTACATCAGAAGATATAAAAAATTTTTGACATCTACTAGCGATTGTTGGTTTTACGGCTGTAATATTGCTCGATAATAGAAAAGCGTATATTCCTTTTTCAGGTTCTTCTAGAGTTTTTAATAAGGCATTATATACATTATCTGTAAGTTTTTCACAATCTTCAATTATATATACTTTTAAATTATTAAATTGTGATGTTAAAGAAAGATTTAATAATAATTCTTTTATATTGTTTTTTGTTATTAATGTCTCATTTTGTCTCAAAATAAAAATATCAGGATTGTTATAAATATCCAGTTTTGTTTTAAAGAAAAAGTTTTCTAATATTGATTCTAATTGTTCTTTAAATGCATCAAAACTAACATTTCCTATAAGAAATGCTTGAGGTAATGTACTTTTCGTACTAGCATTTTTAAAATAATCATATACAATATTATTCAATTTTTTCTCCTTTCAATAATAATATTTTAAAAAAATTATTGCTAAAATTCCAAATATATCATAAATATATACTATTATTATTGTAAATACATTAATTGGTAAATTTTTTCCGATTGGACTTATGAATATATTAATTGAATACATTAAACATAATGCCCAAACTATTTTTTTTATAAATAAATATATCATTTTTTTCACCTGATATAATTTATGTAATAAATATTAAGATATAACTTTTCTATCTTCCCATGCTTTTGTTATCATTATAGGATCTAAGTACTCAATATCTGTTCCCATCGGGATACCATAAGACAATCTAGAAACTTTCACATCAAATTTTTCTAACAATTTTTGTATATATGATGATGTTACCTCACCTTCGATTGTTGGATTTAATGCTATAATAACTTCTTTTATTTTGTTGTTGATTCTATTATTAATAAGACTAGAAATATTTAAATCTTCTGGACCTATTCCGTCTATAGGTGATATTAAACCATTCAAAACATGATATAAGCCATCGTATTTACCAGTTTTTTCTATAAAAAATACACTTTTTGAATCTTCTACAATACAAAGTGTTGTAATATCTCTTTTTTCATTTGCACATACGTTACATACATCATGATCAGATAAACAACCACAAACATCACACGTTTTAATGTTTTTTTTAAAATTAATTAATGCTTCTGATAAATTTTCAATTTCTTGAATATCATTATTATAAATTGAGTATACAAACCTCTCTGCTGTTTTTTCACCAACTCCAGGTAAGATAGTCAAACTATTCATTAAATGTTCAAAACTCTTTGGTAAAATCATTATTTAAAAT
>CAVBMP010000043.1:0-7410 GCA_963596555.1 Bacteroides helcogenes | reverse complement strand
GAATAGGTAACTATATTTATAAACATAATAAAAACTATTTTGATTTTAAAAATAAGAATTGGGATAATAATCTTAAGAATATAAATATTAAAATAAATTCAAACACTAAGATTAATTCATCAGGAGAGATAAGAAAATGAAAAGAAATGAAAATATAAATAGTTTTTCTCTTTCAACATTAGTTATTGCTCTAAGTGGTGCACCTTTCTGGGGAATATTAACTTCATATATGATACATACATCAAAAGTTGCATCTTTAATATCTATGACTTTAGGTTTTGTTTTTAGTTTATTATTATCAATTATTTTTTTAAAGTTCTTTGATTCATATCCAGAACTACTTGGTGGTGAAAAAATCAAAAAAGGATTTGGAAAACTATCATACTTAATAAATACAATATTTGGAATTATTGCTATATTAATATATATTTTATTAACATATAGACTTGCAATGTTTTTATCAAGTCAATATTTAACAAAAACATCAAATATGTATATTTATATCTTAATCATATTTATAACTACATATATTGCTTCTAAAGGAATGGAAGTGTTAACAAGAGTATCGGTTATAACATTTTTTCTTTCTATTATTATATTTTCTTTTGATTTATTTAATTTAATGAGTGAAATAAAAATAGATAATTTCTTACCAATTATAACCGTAAGTACTAAAAATATAATAACTTCATCATTATATTTTACTTTATATTTTACAGTACCAGTCTTTTTTATAATGAGTTATAAAAAAAATAATTTAATTGATAAAATTAAATTTAAAAAATATTATTATTCTATGCTTACATTATCTTTTATAATTTTACTTTTAGCTATTGGAACAACTATTGGTGTTTATGGTATTAATTTAACAAACCTTTTTGACTACCCACTTTATACAGTATTAAAAAGAATACAAATACTTTCGTTTTTAGAGTCACTTGAGAACATATCATCTATTATATGGGTTTTATATACAATAAATGCAGGTTCTATTATGCTTTGTACAATATTTGATAATTTAAAATCAGCATATAACTTAAATAATAAAAAAAGTAAAATTTTAAATATAATAATAATATTAATAGCATTCATTTTTCCATTAATATTTTATAAAAACAATAATTATATAGAAACATATAGTTATGTAAAATTTCCTTTAATCATTACTTTAATACTATTAGGTTTAATTATTATTAGTACAATTGTGGTGTCAAGAAAATATAAAGAAAACTAATTCTTTATTTTAAATATATTCAATTGGTACCATATAATTATTTTCATCAATAGCGATAATATCTTTAACCATGCAAAGTACTATTCCATTTCCTGACTTAATTTCAAAATTTTTAACAACATCAAAATTTTTAATTGCATCTTTACCTGGATTAGCACTTTTCTTTATTTCTATTGGATATATTGTATTATCATAGTTAATAAGTAAATCAATTTCTTTTTGATTATTATCTCTATAATAATATAAATGTTTTCTAGCATCACGTCCTTGATTTGTAAATGATTTAATTATCTCATCAACAACGTATGTTTCAAATATCGCACCACTATATACGCTTTTCTCTAATGTTTTATAATCAACATATCCAGCTAGATAACACGCAAGACCAGTATCAGTAAAATATAATTTTTCTCTCTTAACAGCTCTTGCTACTCCATTATTAAGATAAGGTTGTAGTAAATAAATTAAACCAGTATTTTTTAATATTGAAATCCATGAAGATACCGTTTTATTATCAATTCCAATTTCAGAAGCAATTGAAGATGCAATAAATTCTTGTCCTGTTCTTGCTGCTAGAGAAGATACAAATTTGACAAATTTATATTCATCTTTAATATTAATTAATTTTCTAATATCCTTCTCAATATACGTTCTAAGATAATCACTATAATATTGTTCTATATCTTTATCAGATGTATATAACTCAGGATAAGACCCTTTGTATATTTTTTTATATAAATCTAATGTAGAATTATATTTTGTTCTTTTTCTCTCTTTAATTTTATTAATATCAGGTAGAAACAATTCACTTTCAATTCCCTCTAATTCTCTTTCAGATAAACCATACAAATCAAGTATACCAACCCTTCCTGCCAAAGATTCAGAAACTCCTTCCATTGCTTCAAATATTTGACTTCCAGTTAGGAAAAATAATGTTTTAACATTCTCTTTTTCTCCGAAAATAACTTTTTCATTATCTTCATCAACTATCATTTTAATATATGATAATAATTCAGGTGCTTTTTGAAATTCATCAATTATAAGAGGAGTTTCATGAGTTCTTAAAAATAATTCAGGATCTTCAACAGCTTGGTTTCTTAAAATCAAATTATCAAGGGTTACTTTATTAACATTATAATTATGCTTTTTCGAAATAAAATTTAAAAGTGTACTCTTTCCGACTTGTCTTGGACCAGTAATCATAATAACCTGATATTTATCTATCATAGAATTTAACTTACCTTCTAAAGTTCTTGTAATATATTTCATATATAAACACACACCTTTCATTTTTAAACAATTAAATATTATCATACAAAAACTAAATTGTCAACAAATTTGGAACGCAATTCCAAATTTGAGGAATATTAAAGTTTAAAAAAGAAAGAATTTTTACTTTCTTCCTTTTCCACTTTTAAGTTGAGAAACCTTTTCATCAATAAATTTTTGTATCTCTTCTTGCGTAAATAATGATAACTCTTCAGTATATATTTTATCACCATAAGAAGTAATTCTTTTAATATAAGAAGGTTCAAATACAAACTCTTCATTAAATTTTATACTTTGACCAGTTTCATAATTATACTTTTCACAATCAAAGAAAAGTACAGAATTACCATCATGACTAACAAAACCACCTATTGTTTTACTTAATCCATCTTCATCAAGTCCTAAAGAAAAATTAATTTCTACCTTTTTATCAAATCTACATAATAAAAAATCAGATGATGGATTAATCTCACGAGAATGTCTTAAACAATTTAAGAATAATAAAAATTCTTCATCAGACATTCCTACTCCTTTAAAATTTTGTTCAAATAAAATTTTATCTTCAATATTCATAAAACTCCTTAAAGAAAAAGAACCAAAGGTTCTTAGAATGAATCTATATTTACTTTAACTTTCTTATTTCCATCATTATAAGCTTTTGCTTGTATTAAAGTTTTAATACTATTAGCGATCTTACCGCCTTTACCTATAACTCTACCCATATCAGATTCTGCTACAATTATTTCAATAGTAGTATCATCTTCACTACTAAATTCTTGTACTTTAACTAAATCTGGATCTTTTACTAATTTTTTAACAATTAATTCTGAAAATTCAACTAGATTCATTATTTACTATTTTTAGATTTATGGAACTGTTCCATAACACCTACTTCACTTAAAATATTCTTAGCTGTATCTGTAGGTTGAGCTCCTTTCTTAAGCCAATTTAATGCTGCTTCTTTGTTAACATTATATTTATTAGCTTCAATTGGTGCATAAGTTCCTATAGATTCTATTACATTACCGTCTCTTTTTGCTCTTGAATCAGCAACAACTAAACGATAATAAGGTCTTTTTTTAGCTCCCATTCTTTTAAGTCTAATTTTAACTGCCATTTTCATTTCCTCCCTTGCTTTACTAATATACAATATTTTTATATTGATGTCAACTATTTTTGGTTAACACTTACATTTTATTCATCAAATGGAAAATAACTTCCCTCACTATAAGGTTTAATTTTATTACCATCAACTATGAATGGTTTTTTAGCAAGTAAAAGCATTGGGATATCTGTTGAAGAATCACTATATGATTCTAATACTTCTACATTTGGAAACTCTTCTTTAAATCTTTTTACTTTTTCTTCACCCTTACAATTTTCACCAATGATTTTACCATTATCATCAACTTTAGTACATATAATATTTTTAATACCTAATTTTTCGCAAAAAGGATTAATCCATAAATTATATGATGCTGATATAATGGTATCATTTTCTTTTTGTTGAGCCTTATACCATGGTTTAATATTTTTAATGTGACTATCTATAAATGAATTAATAAATTTATTTAAATCTTCTATTTCATATAAGAATCCAAAGAATGCTTCTTTAACTTCTCTATTATTAGTAGTCTTATATTTCTTTCTTAGTTTTAAACCTTTAAACACACATTTAAGTGTTTTAATTGGATACTTTTTAAGTCCATAAAGAACCATATCTACCCCAGTATCTCCTTCATATATTGTATTATCAAAATCATATATGTTCATTTTAATCACCTAGTTAATTATACACAATTTAGCGTTAAAAATCTATATAAGAAAAAAAGACCTTTTGGTCTTAAAATTACTATTTTTCATTAGTTTTTATATATTTAGCTAAATAAATCGGTCTTTTTTTAGTTTCAAGATATATTTTAGCAATATATTCTCCTATTATACCTAAACAAACTAAAGTTATACCACCAATTAATAATATCAAACATATAACTGTTGCATAACCAGGTATATCTATTCCATAGCATAGCTTTTGAATTAAAACAACTAACAAATATATAAATGAAATAAGTGAGAATGTACTACCTAAATAAGTTGCAATTTTTAAAGGTGCTATTGAAAACGCTATAATACCACTCCATGCATACTTGAATAATTTAATGGTATTGAAACTACTAACTCCATTTGCTCTTTCATCTGGTACATATGGTATATAGTAGGTGTTGTATCCAATCCAACTAAATATACCTTTTGAGAATCTATTATATTCTTGCAACTGTAATAATCCATCCACAACATATCTTCTTAACATTCTAAAATCAGAAGCACCATTCACAAAATTAATCTCACACATCTTTGATATAATTTTATAAAAGTTTTTCTTTAAAAAAGATATAAATTTTCCTTCAATTCTCTTTTCTTGATAGTATGCAACGCAATCATCATTTTCATTGTTTTCTAAATGCTCATACATAGGAATTATTAATTTAGGATGTTGTTGCAAATCAGCATCAATTATAACAACATAGTCACCTGTAGATTCCTTAAGTCCAGCATACAATGCAGATTCTTTACCAAAATTCCTAGAAAAATTAATAATTTTAATAAATATATCTTTATCATGTTTTTTTAATAATTTATTTAATTCTAAAATAGTATTATCTTTTGAACCATCATTAATATAAATCATTTCAAGTTCAAATTCTTTATTATACAAATATTTATATGTTTCATTATAGAATAATTCAATATTCTTCTCTTCATTATAGCAAGGAATAACCATAGATATTTTTTTCTTTTTTTTCATACTAACCCTCCACAATTAACATGTTTATTATAGCATGTCTATCAATGAATATAAAGATTTCAGTTACAAATTTTTATAAATCTGCATTTAGTCTTAAAAAATTACAAATTATTAATTTACTAATTGACTACAATATAATTTAGTGATAGCATAGTTCATAGAAGGTAATAAAATGAAAGAAAATAATATTGTATTAAATATAATTTTAGAAATAAGTATTTTATTAATTGGAGGAACAATTTTATTTTTTTTATTTAATTCAAACTCCAATAAAAAAGACTTATCAAAAGTTAATACGAATACTTCAAATAAAACCATAAAAGAAGATAAAGATGCATATTTAATAACGAATTCTACACATTTTGATATTTCAAATTCTAAAAAAAGTATTTCAATAAATAAAATGATTGATGAAGACTATACAACATATATAAAAATTGATTCTAATTCAACTATAGAAATTAGTAATGGCATACCTATTAAAAGTTTATATATAATGTATGAATTAAAAGGCTACAAAGGCACACTAGAATATAATGACAAAAAAATGGAAATTGGAACAAATAACTTTATTCATGAGTTTGTTGAACTTTCAGAAGAAACAAATAGCATTAAATTAAAGTATGATGAAGATGCAATAATAACAGACATATATGTTTTCTCTAATGGAAAAACACCAAATTATGTACAAAAATGGAAAGTTAATGATAAAGAAACAGATTTATTACTTTTTAGTACACATAGTGACGATGAGCATTTAATGTTCGCAGGTCTTATCCCAACATATGTAGCTCGCGGATACAATGTTCAAGTAGCATATATGACTAATCATAGCAATAATAATCAGTCGAGATTTCATGAATTGCTGAATGGTTTATGGGTTGCTGGAGTTATAAATTATCCGGAATTAGGACCTTTTCCTGATCAACACTCTCGTGATTTAAATATAGCAATCAAAAAATTAGAACAAGTTAATATAAAACAGGACGATATAATAAATTGGCAAGTTGAAACGATAAGAAAATATAAACCAGCAGTGGTTGTTGGCCACGATGAAAATGGCGAATATGGTCATGGTCAACATAAGTTAAATTCAAAATGTTTAGAACAAGCAGTAATAGATACGGAAAACTCAGAATATGAAACAAATAATTATAATGAACCTTGGAGTGTAAAAAAAACATACATACATTTATATAATGAAAATCAAATTAAACTTGATGTGGATATACCACTAGATTATTATAATGGATTAACTGCTTATCAAGTAAGTCAATTAGCATTCAAAGAGCATAAATCTCAAATAAAGAGCGGATGGGTTTATAGTTGGTTATGTGGCCCTAATGGATATGAAATAACAAAATCAACACAACTAACAAAAATATTCCCAAATCAATTTGGCTTATATAAAACAAATGTCGGTGAGGACATAAATAAAAATGATTTATTTGAAAACATAAAAAAATAGTATTTATTTACTATTTTTTTTCCAATCCCTATAATCCAGAAATTTAATTGTAATGTTTTGATTTATACCATGAAATAATTTATATCTTTCTCCAAATACACCTGTTTCTTTATTTGTACAATGTATATATTCGGAATGAGGTAAAGCAGGTAAATATAAAACGCTTGAATCATTTTTATATTTTTCAATATACTCCACTTGAATTACATCAACTCTATATATAGAATAATATATTATAATTAAATATGAAAATCCTATTAAGACTATTATTCTTAGCAGACTATGAATACATGATAATTTGTTTTTATAAATATAATCCAATATTTCTAAAATAATTAATATATAAAATACATATGTTGTCAAAAATAATCTTGGTCCAACAGGTGTAATTATAAGTAAAGGTAGATTAAAAACTATTAAAGATCCAATATAAAATAAAATTTTATGGCTCTTATATTTATTTTCAATACAAATTATAGAAGTTGCGATTAAAGATACAACCATGAGCAAAGAAATTGCACAATTAAAAATCATTTTAATCTTACCATCAAAAATATGATCATTTAAGGGTAAACTTATATAAAGAATATTAAAAACATATAATATAGTAAAAAACAAACAACTATTTAATAC
>CAVBMP010000042.1:0-8530 GCA_963596555.1 Bacteroides helcogenes | reverse complement strand
CTATTAGATTTAATATTATTAACTATTCTTTGAACATTATTAACTATTTCATCAATACTCTTTCCTCTATTTAAATCATTAATTCCTATAAGTATAAATACTTTAGATGGATTATATTTATAAACATCTTCCATTCTTTCAAGTAAATCCTCTGTTGTATCACCACTAGTACCACTATTAACAACGTTATTCTTTGGATAAAACTCTTCTATTTTATATCCACTAGTTATAGAATCACCAAAAAACACAACATTCTCATCAAGAACAATACTAGTTTTTTTAACATCAAAAAAATAAATGTTAATAACAAGTGAAACCAAGAGTAAAATTGATAAAATTATTATAATAGTTTTAGAACTAATTACTATTTTCTTTTTCTTTTTCATACTTCAACCTCATTAATTAGATATTATAGCACATTTTCTATGTAAATTTACCATAAAATAATGAAAAAAATATCGAATTTTGTTATAATTAATATAATAATGATAATAAAAGGAGTATATATGAAAAAGAAATCTATAAAAATGTTATTTTCTCTCTTATTTTTTATGTGTATTCCACTTTTTATAAATGCCAGTAGTTATAATGCTGAAATAAATGGTAATGATGTAAGAATAAGAAGTGGTGCTGGTACTAACTATTCAATAATAGTAAATGTTAATAGAGGGACAGAAGTAACTGTTCTTGAAGATACGTTGTATTCAGGTACTGGCTGTGATCAAAAATGGGCAAAAGTTTTATATAAAGAAAAACAAGGTTACGTATGTAGTAAATACATATCTAAAATTAATGCTGAAACTAAAGTAGATTGGTCAGCAAGAGTAACTGGCAATGATGTCGCAGTTAGAGAAGGCGCTGGTACAAAATATAGCATTAAAGAGAGATTATCACTTGGGGTTAATGTAACTATACTTGGAGAAAGTGGAGACTGGTATAAAATTCAATATTATGGAAATAAAGTTGGATACATGAGTAAAAGTTATATTATGAAAAAAAGTGATGTAACCGCTACTGATGACAACTATTCAAAAGAATTAAAAAGTAAAGGTTTTCCAGATTCATATATACCTTATCTTACATATTTACATAAAAAATATCCTAATTGGGAATTTATAGTTGATAAAACTAATTTAGATTTTAATACAGTTGTCGATAAAGAAGCAGGAAAAAATTACATGCAAACAACTGATGATAGTTATAGAACCTCTTCTACTCCAGCAGAAGGTAAAACATGGTTCTATGTAAATAACGATGTAATAGCATTCTATATGGATCCAAGAAACTGGTTATATGAAAAAAGAATATTTATGTTTGAAAAATTAGACTATGATAAAAGTTTAGAAAGCGTTTACCCTAGTCTTGTAAAATCAGTATTTGGAAACGGTAAATTAAAAGATGATAAATACACTGTTCCAATGTTCAATGCAGGTAAATCACTAGGTATAAGTCCTGTACACATTGCTAGTAGAATCAGACAAGAAGTAAGTAGTAATGGTAGCGCTTCAACTGATGGTAGAAGTTTTACTTATAGAGGACAAACTAGAAGTGGTTACTATAACTTCTTTAATATCGGAGCGCACAAAGATGATTATACAAGCGATCCAGTAGTAAGAGGACTTGCATATGCAGCAAAACTTATTGATAGAAAAGGTAGTGAATGGAATAACATAGAAACTGCTATTACAGAAGGAGCATCATTTCTAGCAGTAAGTTATATTACCAGAGGGCAAAACACATTATATTTTCAAAAATTTAATGTAAGTACTGATACAAAATCATCTAAATATACTAATCAATATCAAACTAATATACAAGCACCTGCCACTGAAGGAAATACTGCTTATAATGCATATGTTCAAGGTGGAAATATAAGTCAAAAATTTATATTTAGAATTCCTGTTTATAATAACATGCCTAATTTTACTTCTTTACCAAAAAGTGGTGATAATAATAATTATTTATCAAAATTAGAAGTAGTTAACTTTAATATTACTCCTTCATTTGATAAAGATATATTAACATATGATTCATATGTACCAAAAACTACTAATAAAATAACAATAAAAGCAAATACACAAAGTTCTAATGCAACTATTAGTGGTACTGGTGAGTATGAACTTAAAGATGATGAAACAGATATTACAATAACTGTAACATCTCAAACAGGTATAAAAAGACAATATACTATAACAATTAATAAAGTTGAAGATACAACATCTAATAAAGATATAATTAATTCATCATATGTTAATGATAAAAATGGTTATTTAACTAATATAAGAACTAAAACATTAATTAGTAATCTTAAAAACAATTTAATTAAAAGTGGTGCTAAAAACATAATTGTTACTGATTCTGACGGAAAAGTACAACGTGATAGTGCAATACTAGCAACAGGTCAAAAAATAACAATAGTCTCAGCAATAGATACTAAAACTTATACAATAGTTGTAAGAGGAGACTCATCAGGTGATGGAGATGTTACTATACTTGATTTACTTCAAATAAGAAAACATTTAAAAAATGATAAAAAATTATCAGGAGCATATTTCTATGCAGCAGATACATCTGGAGATAATAACATAACAATACTTGATTTATTACAAGTTCAAAAACACTTAAAAGGTGATAAACAATTATAGGAGGAAGAATGAAAAAGATTACAAAATATTTATTAACAATACTTCTTACATTTACTTTTACCCTATCTGTTCATGCAGCATCAGCAACAATATCTGTATCAACAAATAAAAGTAAAGTAGTAGTCGGAGGAACGTTTACTGTATCAACTAAAATATCATCAAGCGCAACATTAGGTTCATGGGAATGGACACTTGACTATGATAAAAGTAAATTTAAATTAGTAAGCGGAGGAAATGTTTATTTCTTTAGTGATTATGGCGAAAACGCAAGAAGTAAAACATGGACATTAAAAGCAATTGCTAAAGGAAGTGGAACTGTCACAGTTAAATCTGCTGGTGCTTATGATAAAAATGAAAATAAACTTTCTATGAATAGAGGTTCAAAAACAGTAAAAGTAATTACTCAAGCAGAACTAGAAGCATCATATTCAAAAGATAATACTTTAAAAAATTTATCAGTAGATGGATATGACTTATCCCCATCTTTCTCAAAAGATGAAACAAACTATAAAGTAGAAGTACCTGCTGATACAACTAAAATAAATATTAGCGCCAGTAAAAATGATTCAAAAGCAAGCGTAAATGGTGATGGAGAACATGAAGTATCAGAAGGAGAAAACAAATTCGTAATAACAGTAACCGCAGAAAATGGAAGTACTAAAGAATATACAGTAATTGTAAGTGTAGTTGATCCTAATCCAATAACTGTTAAAGTAAATGATAAAGATTATGTTATAGTAAAAAGAACAAGTAGTATAGAAAGCAAAGAAAACTTTGAAATAAAAGAAATAGAAATAGATGGTCAAAAAGTACCTTCCCTATTTAACGAATCTGCTAATGTAACATTAATCGCACTTAAAGATAGCGAAGGAAATATAAAATTATATTTATATAATGAAAAAGATAAATCATATAAAGAATATAATGAAATATCACTTGAAAAATTAAAATTATTACCACTTGATATAGATAAAAAATTTGATAGTGCTTATAAAGAAAAAACTATTAAAATAAATGACATTGAAGTAAAAGCACTAGCTCAAAAAGATAGCGAATATGCAATTATAAAAGCAAAAGATTTAACTAATGGAAAAGATAACTATTATTTATATGATAGTAAAAATAATACTGCAATTAGATATACTGATGAAATGACATCATCTTATAAAGAAAAAATGAAAATGTACACAGAAATCATTATATTTTTAGGAGCAGAAACTACAATAATTATATTTATACTAATATGTATATTAATATCTAAAATGAGGAAAAATAAAAGAAGAAAAAGAAAACTACTTGAAGAAATGAAAAGAAAGCAAGAAGAAATACAAAAAGAAGAAGAATTAAAAAGACAAGAAGAATTAAAAAGACAAGAAGAAGAAAAGAAACTTGAAGAACTAAAAAAGCAAGAAGAAAAACTAGAACAAGAAACTGAAAAAGAAATAAAAAAAAAGACACCAGTAAAAAAGAAAACTACTACTAAGAAAACAACTAAGTCTACCAAAAAGACAAATACAAAAAAGAAAGACGAAGTGACTAAAGAAAATGAATAAAAAATCAAAAGCATTATTAAGTATTATATTAATATTAATTCAATTAACAAGCCTAGGTCTTCTAGGCTATAGTCTTGTACTTTATAAAGGAGTTGAAACATTTTATAGAATATATGGTATTATTACCCTACTTTATCTATTAATATTTATTAGTTATCTATTACTTAGAAGTATTAAAAAGAAAAGTAAAGCAGCATTTGTAATACCACTTATAATGTGTTTACTTGTAAGTATAGTACAATTTGGTGGTTACTACTACTTAAATAAAATATATAAAACAATAGACTCATATAGCGATACTAAAAACACTGCTAGTTCTTCACTAGTAACTTATAATAAAAAATATAAGACATATAAAGATCTAAATAAAGCAAAAATAGGTATTATAACTGACAGTAGTGATACTGAAGGATATGTATTACCAAATGAAATAATAAGTGAATTAAAACTTGAAAGTAATAACACAATAGTTAAATATGAATCAACAATGGAATTATTATATGCACTTAAAAATAAAGAAATAGACGCAGCATTCTTTAGTTCAAACTATGTTGATATGTTCTATTCATTAGATGGATATGAAAATATAAAAGAAGATACTGTAGTTCTTTATGAAAAGACAAAAAAATATGAATCAAAAGAGAATAATAACAATGACACAACAACATCATTAAACAAACCATTCACAATGTTATTTATTGGTGTTGACTCATCAAAAGATGGTGTAACATCAGGATATAATGCAGACGTATTATTACTAGTAACATTTAATCCTAAAACTCTAAGAGCTACCCTAACCTCTGTACCAAGAGATATGTATTTAAAAACATCATGTTCAGGTAATAATTATAGAAGAATAAACACTGTAACTTGGGGAAGTTCATCAGAATGTGCAGTAAGTACAATGCAAAAACTATTTGATACTAAAATAGATTATTATGCAAAAATTAATTTCAAAGGAGTTGTACAACTAGTAGATGCAGTCGGAGGTATAGATGTAGAAGTTCCATATTCATTCTGTGAACAAAATAGTTCAAGACAATGGGGAGATAATACAATTACTGTATTAAAAGGAAAACAACACTTAAATGGTGAACAAGCACTCGCAATGTCAAGAAATAGACATAAACCAAACGATGGATCAGGTGCTGGTAAACAAATGGGACTTCACTGTGCTCAATATAATGAAGGTGTAAGAAATGACTATACTAGAGGTAAAAATCAAATGAAAGTAATACTTGGTATAGTTGAAGCAGGAACTAAATTAAGAGATCCAAACCAAGCAATAAATGTATTAGAAACTATTAAAGCAAACTTCCAAACAAATATTAAATCTAAAGATGTTTTATCACTTTATAACTTAGCTAAATCAATAGTAATCTCTGATAATTCTAATTTGGTTAATATTCAAAGAAGTCAATTATCTGGATATAATGCATGGCATCATGTATATGAACCATCATCAAAAAGTTATCCAGCAGTAACAATACCTTATACTGGAAGTATAAATGATATTAAGAAAGAAATAAAAAATAATTTAAGTACTTCAAATAATAATTTAATAAAGAAAACATCATTTGATTTAAACAACTTATACACAGAAACATTAGTTGGACAAGGCAAATATAGTCAAGCTAAAATAAGTACTTTAAAAAGTATGTCAGGATATTCAGTAGATGCGATTAAGTCTTATGCATCAACTAATAATCTTAAATTATCATTTGTAAATATTGATAATAATCAAACTGTTAGTATTTCTAACTGGAATGAATATAGTTTCCATAGTCAAAAAGAACATAAAGATACTATATTAGATCAATTATCTACATTAACTATTTATGTTAAGAAAAAAGCAGTTGTTAGTACACCAACAGTAAAACAAGATGATAAAAAAGATGATACTACTAATACTGAAAATAAAGATGATAAAAAAACAGAAGAAGCATCACAATAGATGCTTCTTTTTAATATGATTAATATTCCAATTTTCTATTTCATTAACTCTTCAACTAATTTGTACATTTCTGTATAGGGATTAGCATCTACAGTTTGAAGTTTTTTATTATTTTGTTTTTGATATTTTTCAAGTTTCTTAGAATTTTTTATTGCAATATCTACTCTATCCTTTATTTCTGAATAAATATTACAATTTTTCTCATATTTAGGATAGTGTTTTTTTAATCTTTCAATTACATCATTAGAATTAATAACCGCAGTAGTATACTCATAATGTAATAAAAACCATAACTCAACACATGGCGCAGACACTATTGGAATTATATCATTATCTTTTGCCAATTTAATTGCCGATTCAATTTGTATGTTTTTTTCTGGTTTTGTATCCGTATCAAATACACAATATGCTTTATCATCCTCTGATAAATCTAATGACAAATCTTTTACTTTCTGAATTGTTTGTCTTACTAAATTAATCGGATCAGTTTCATTTCCTGGAACTGGTTTTATTATATAATCTTTATCTCTACCTGAAAAATTACTCAAATAATTCTTTTCTGTTTTATTTTCTCCTTCGTACGCTACTAAAACTACTCTCTTTGATTTACGATTATATTTATTTCTACTTCTATCTCTGCTCATAATTAAATTATTTTAAATAATCAAAATCACTTTCTAGAAATGGAATTGCTCCATATCTTCCTAACAAATATCCTTTTTCAACATTTTCTGTTTTTCTAACAGAAAAATCATCTAATGGATAAATTGTAGTAGAACCATCTTTTGAATTTTTTTCCGTAAACCATATTTGATCTCTACGTAACAACTCAAGATCTAATAAATTAGTATCATGTGTATTAAAAATTAATTGAGCACCATTTTTATTTATTTCTAAATTATTAAAAATTTCTACAATATATTTTACTATAAATGGATGTAAACTTTTATCAAACTCATCTATTATTAATATCTTCCCATTATCTAATACATCTTTAAGAACTGGAATAAAAGAAAATATTACTTGAGTTCCTACTGATTCCTCTGAAATATCAAATTCATATTCATTACCATTTACTATATGCTTAGTATTAACTTTATACATCGGTGTATTTAAAGGAATAAAAGGTTTTATTGCATCAGGTATTGTTCTTAATTTATCTTCAGTCATTTTCTCTTCTATAATGTTATAACCTTTTATATTAAAATCTGCTTTTTCTAAAAAATTCAACGCAAAATTCTCTAATTTTTTATCTTTATCATTATAATACATATTATATGAATAATTATTGATTTGTTCATAAGACAATACAACGCCTATTTTTTCTGTTAAAAATTCAAAAGCAGGTTGTGTTTTTTCATAATTCCAGTTAGTCGCAGTCGCAACAAAAAATTTATTTGAAGTATTTTTATCTTTTAAATCATTAAGAAATTTTTCATCATTTGAATTAAATGAATAATCATTGATATTTTCACGAGTAAATATTTTTACTGGTCTACCATTGGGATAATATGTTAAATATTCTTCATAAACATTTTCTCTATCCGCCTTAAATCCATATAAATACCTTATTCCATTCATCAAAAATTTTATTTCAAATTCACTCGGTTTATTAACAGTATCTTTATCCAACTTAAATGGAACTATTGGTAATAAAATATTAGGTGCAAAAAAATTAGAACTTTTAATCATACTGCTAACCATAGCTAAAATTTTAAATAAATTAGTTTTACCAGAAGCATTCGCACCATATATCGCAGTCATTTTTAAAATTCTATCATTATTTATCTCAACAAAATTATCCTTTAATGTATTATCAGATGATGCAAGCATAGTAAAAGTATTTTTATCTTTAAATGACAAAAAGTTTGATACACTAAATTCTATAAGCATAATATCATCCCCTCTAATAGTATTATATGTACATTTTAGTAAAAAATCAATGTTTTTTAAGATTTATTTGTTGATTTTTGCAATTTTTATGCAATTTTTATATTTTAATTATTAATTTTAACCAATTCCACAGTATAATTCATTTAAATAATTTAAAAAAGAAGATTACTCTCCTTTTACAATGTATAATATATTTTTATCTTTAATTAATGTTATTTTCATAGAATTTTGATATCCTAAATCCTCTTCATATTCCCAATTAGCACTAACAACATAAGCAGGATAATCTTTGTTATTATATTTATAACTTGTTTCAAGAACATCAGAAACAGTAACATCTTTTACTATAGGTAATTTTTGGGTTCTTTTACCATCAACATTAATCTCAACATACTTATAAATAGTATTACCCATATTTTCCTTAAAATTCTCTTTTAAATCTTTATGAACAAATTGTAAACCACCTATATCAGTACTACCAAGTT
>CAVBMP010000041.1:0-3700 GCA_963596555.1 Bacteroides helcogenes | reverse complement strand
ATTATTAACTGAAAGAGAAAAAAACTATTTTGAGTATTATTACTTTGAAGATTATTCTATGCAAGAGATAGCAGATTTATATGAAGTAAGTAAAGCTTATGCAAGCAAATATTTAAATCAAATAGTAAGTAAACTTGAAAATTACGAATCATTATTAGAACTTAACAAAAAAAGTATTAAAATAAAAGAATTAATAAAAGATTTACCAGAAGATATAAAAAATAAAATAGAAGAATTGCTCTAAATAAAAAAATATTATATAATTAAGAGGGTGAATGTTATGAATAAAAAAGGTTGGGGATTAAGAGTAGAATTAGTAATAATATTACTATTTGTTATTTGTTTAGTTATTGTTTCTATCGGACTTAATAGACTAGGATTATTAGGTGAAAATCCTAACGCACCTATACAAAATGTAGATAGAGAAACTTTTGATTACACAGCTCTTGAAAAAAGTATGGTTGAAGCAACTAAAAAATATTTTAGTGAATATTATGAATATGAAATGAATGATACTGAGATGATAGTTAGATTATCTACTTTAAAATATAATGGATATATTAGTGATTTACTTGATGAAAATGGTAAATCATGTAGTGGATATACTAAGATAGTTAGTTCAGACTCAGGTATTGTTTATGTAGGATATATTAAGTGTCCTAAGTATACTTCACAAGGATATGAAGGAAAAAATGATTGGTAATGAGGAATAATAGTATTATTATTCTTTTTTTATGATATAATTTTACTAGAAAGGAGTAACTTATGGAAATAATAATTATAATAGTACTTTTAATAATAATTCTTAAAAGTATAGTGCAAGTAAATGAATATGAAAGGGGTATTAAATTCAATTTTGGTAAATTTAATAAAATAATGAATCCAGGATGGAATTTTGTAATACCTATTTTCCAATCTTATAAAAAAGTTGATATTAGAACAAAAGCTGTAGATGTTCCAGAACAAGATGCGATTACTAGAGATAATGTATCAGTAAGAATTAATGCTGTAATATATTATAAGATATTTGATGCTAGTAAAGCTATTTTAGAAGTTGAGAATTTCTATTATGCAGTAAGTCAACTTGCACAAACTACTATGAGAAATGTTGTTGGTAGTGTATCTTTAGATGAATTATTAGCAGAACGTGAAAAATTATCAGAGTCTATTTGTAAGATAATTGATGAAGCAACTGATCCATGGGGTATTAAGGTTGAAAATGTTGAACTTAAAGATGTATCTCTTCCTGAAGAAATGAAAAGAGTAATAGCAAGAGCAGCAGAAGCAGAACGTGAAAGAGCAGCAGTTATTACAAAAGCAGAAGGAGAAGTACAAGCAGCTAAAAACTTAGCAGAAGCAGCAAGTACTATGGCAAGTACACCAGGAGCATTACATTTAAGAACTTTATCAACAATCAGTGATATAAGTAGTGATCAATCAAATACAATATTAATGTGTTTACCAATGGAAATATTAGATGCTTTTAAAGCAGTTGCTAAGAATCCTGATGAAGTAGTTAAAAAAATTACTAAGAAGTAGTAGAAATGCTACTTTTTTAATTATAAAAAAATATAAATATCATATAGTTAAATGGGTGATATAATGAAAAAAATAACTATTATCTTTCTTTTGATATTTATGTGTCTTAGAGTAAATGCAAGTGTTGACTTAGCAAAACATAGTAAAGAAGCAATACTTGTTGAGGCAAGTACTGGTAAAGTTTTATATGAAAAGAATTCTAATGAAAAAAGAAGTCCTGCTAGTATGACAAAAATAATGACATTATTACTTACAATGGAGGCTCTTGATAGTGGTAAGATTAAACTTGATGATCAAGTACTAATATCTAAGAATGCTAGTTCTATGGGTGGAACACAAATATTTGTTGAAGAGAATACTAAAGTTCCTGTAGAAAATCTTATTAAAGGAATAGGTATCGCATCAGCAAATGATGCCGCAGTTGCGATTGCTGAGTATATAGGAGGTACAGAAGAGAATTTCGTTTCAATGATGAATGAAAGAGCAAGACAGCTAGGGTGTAAAAACACTACTTTTAAAAATCCTCATGGTCTTGATGAAGATGGACATTTAACAACTGCTAGTGATTTATCTTTAATCGCACGTGAACTTATTAAGTATCCTCTTGCTCTTAAAATAACTAGTACATATGAAGACTATATTGATGTCTCAGGAGAGAATCATTGGTTAGTTAATACAAATAAATTACTACGATTTTATACTGGAATAGATGGCCTTAAAACTGGTTATACAGATAAAGCTGGATATTGTTTAACTGCGACTATGGAAAGAAATAATATGAGATTGTTATCAATAGTGATGGGTGCTGATACAAAAGATAATAGAAGTACAGATACTATATCAATGATGGAATATGGTTATAGTACTTATGGAACAAATACAGTTTTAAATAAGAATAAATATAGTGGTACTATTAAAATAAATAATGCTAAAAAAAGAGAAGTTAAATACTATTTAGGTGATGATGTAAAGTTAGTTGTTAAGAAAGGTACAAAAGATGTAAACTATAAAATAGATAAAAAATTATACAATGTAAAAGCTCCTTTAAAAAAGAATTCTAAAGTAGGAAAACTAACTGTGACATACGAGGATAAAAAATATGAATATGATTTAATAGTAAAAGAAGAAGTAAAGAAGTCGACATATTTAAATACTATTAAAAATAATTTAAGAGATATTATAATAGGTAGTTTAACTAAATAATGTAATAATTAAAATATCTAGATTAGTTCTAGGTATTTTTGTTTAATCAAGCTGTTTCATGATATAATGTGTATAGAGAAAGTGATTTATATTAGTTAGTAGGAGTAAATTATGGCGAAGATATCAAATATATTATATATGATAGATTTACTAAATACAGGAAATGTATATACACTAAAAGATTTATCAGAAAAAATAGGCGTAACAGAAAGAATGATTAGATATTATAAAAATGAAATTTGTAATAATGGAATAGCGATTGAATCTTTTAAAGGCCCTAATGGTGGATACTTTATGATTGACAAAATTAAAAATTATACAAGTTTAAATAAATATGATATTCAATTATTGGAAAATGTTAAAAACTTTTTAGATGAAAATAAATTTGAATATGCTAGTGAATTTGATGATTTTCTAGACAAATCAAAAAAGATGTATTCAATATATGAAGAAAAAAGTAAATTTATTTCTAACTTTGATATAAGTTCTTCAAATGATATAGAACAAATTATAAATTCAGCAATAAGTAAAAATGAAAAGATAGATATAGTATATAATGATATTAGTGGTGAGCAACATAAAAGAACGATTCATCCTTTATATATGTTTAAATACAAAGATAATTGTTATGTAACAGCATATTGTGAACTCAGAAATGATATACGTCACTTTGAAATTAAAAGAATTGTAAGTGTAAAATAATAAGGACCAAATATTTCAAAACCGTATGCTATAATTCCATTAAGAGGTGAAATTAATGGAAAACAAATTATATGATAATTATAAAAGGTCACTTGAGCAAAAATATAATGCTGTTTGTTTCGATATTGATGGTACTTTAACTGAAAAAATATACTCTCCATCCGTAAAAAAATGTAATTATACAGTAAATTCTAAAACATAAGAGTGAAGCGGAGAATATTAAAATGAGAGTGGTAAGTATAGGTGATCTTGTAAC
>CAVBMP010000040.1:0-3555 GCA_963596555.1 Bacteroides helcogenes | reverse complement strand
GGTTCTAAAACATCTACTCTTAAAAATCTTCTCAAAAAAGCTCTATCTCTTAATATATATGCTTCATATTCCTCATCAGTAGTCGCACCAATCATTTTAATGTCACCACGATCCAAACCTGGTTTTAGCATATTAGCAAAATCTATACTCATATTCGCAGTGTTTCTATTAACTAAAAGATGAACTTCATCTATAAATAATAATATATTTTTTTTAGTCTTTAATTCATCAACAAGTAGTTGTAATCTATTTTCATTTTGTCCATCACTTTTTACTTCTCCAAGTAAACTAGATATATTAACTTTTATTAATTCATATGGTTTTAAAGCATCAGGAACATTTCCAGTTTTCATTCTATAACCTATTCCTTCTACTATCGCAGTTTTACCTATACCTGCTTTACCAACTAAAAGAGCACTCTTTTCTGGAGTAAGCAAAATCATTATAGTTTGCTCTATTTCACTCTCTCTTCCGATTGCTGGATTTGTTATATATTCTTTCTTGCTTAAATTTTCTCCATAAGTATCTAAAATACTTACTTTTTTATTTAAATTTGATTCTTTATTATTACTTATTTCAATTATTTCCATAATATCACCTATTTTCACTATAATTTTATCAATTTTTATACTAAAAGTCTATATTTTTATTGACAAATGTAACTTGCGAGGTTATAATTATTTATGCAAGTGCCTGATTAGCTCAGTCGGTAGAGCGCACGGCTGTTAACCGTTAGGTCGTAGGTTCGAGTCCTACATCAGGCGCCAGTTTAAAAAATAACTCAAGTTTTCTTGAGTTTTTTTATATAAATATATTTAGAATTAAAAGAAACATTATTCCGGTTAACAGTGGTATTATAAAAGAATATATCATCCATTTAAATCCTACTTCACTTTTAATTGTTGATAAAGTAGTGGCACATGGAAAATGCATGATTGAAAATAATATCGTACTCATCGCAGTTACTATGGTCCAATTATTATCTATTAAAATATTTTTTATTGTAGAATAATTACTTATTAATGAAACAGATGATTCATTTACATATCCCATAATCATAAGTGGCATAACTATTTCATTAGCGGGAATACCAAGTATAAATGATGTTAATATAGTCCCATCTAATCCCAATAATTTTGCAAAAGGATTTAGAAACGTTGAAATATAAACTAATAGTGAAATATTATTAATATTTATTTTAGTAAGTATATATATAATTAATCCAGCAGGTAATGATATTAAAACTGCTTTTTTTAATATGCTTAATGATTTATAAACAAAACTTGTTTTAATTATTTTAGATAATTTTACTTTTTTATAATCAGGTAATTCTAATACAAAAAATCCTGGATAACCTTTTAATATAGTTTTTGATAAAACAAATGATGTTAATAATGATATAGAAATAGCAAATAAGACAAATAGTGTTAAATAAAGTGCAACTAATATTTTATTATTACTTGTAACAAAAAACATGCTTATTATCGCTATTATCATTGGAAATCTACCGTTGCATGGTATAAATGAATTTGTTAGAATAGCAAGTAATTTATCACGTTTACTATCAATTATTCTACTTCCGACTATCGCACATGCATTACACCCAAATCCAGAACATATTGTTAATGATTGCTTTCCATGACAGTTTGCTTTAGAACATACCTTATCTAGATTAAATGCTATCCTAGGTAAAATGCCACTTTCTTCTGCATAAGTAAATAGAAAGAAAAATATAACTAATGGTGGAAACATAACTGATACTATAAATGATACTACTCTATAAACTCCAAATATTAAAGGTTCATATATAATTTTAGGTATACATAAAATATTAGATAATTTAAACAATATATTTTCAAAATAAATAAATAATTTACTTAGAAGTTCACTAGGATAATTTGCTAAAACAATAGTTATTAAAAATATAGCAAAAATCATTACTAGCATTAATGGAATAGTATATATTTTATTAGAAAAAATTTTATCTAGTTTTGACATAGTCTTTTCATTATTCTTAATTTGTACAAGACTACAAATATCTTTACTTCTATCATTAATACTTACAGCAATTGAATCAGCAATTTCTTCACTATTTATAGACATAATATATTTTTTAATATCATCATTTAATATAGTATCATTATTTAATTTTTCAATAGTTTCTATAAAATCTATATCTTTTTCCAATATCTTAACAGCAACAAATCTATTTTTATATGGTTCATCTACATGGTCAATTATAAATGAAATATGTTTTTCAATAGTGTCATTGTAATTAAATTTATATCTAAAAACTGAATGTTTTTCTAACGAATTAAATAGCTCTTTTATACCATTTTTTTCTCTAGCAGAACATAGTACTATTTCTATTCCAAGTATTTTTTTTAAGTATTCAACATTTATTTCAATTTGTTTATTATTTAACTCATCAACCATATTTAAACAAAGAATAATATTTTTATTTATTTCTGATATTTGTAATAGCAAATTTAAATTTTTTTCTAAATTACAAGCATCACAAACATAAATAATTTTTTCATAACAAGTAAAATAAAGAGTATTTCTTGTTATAATTTCCTCATCACTAAGACTAGATAAAGAATAAATACCAGGTAAATCAATTAATTTATACTTAGTATTTTTAATTTGCTTACTAGTGACCTCAACGGTTTTACCAGTCCAGTTACCAGTATGTTCATGAGATTTAGTTAATATATTATAAATTGAAGATTTACCAACATTTGGATTTCCACATAATAAAATATCGTTATTCATTATCCACCTCTATTTTATACGCATCTTCTTTTCTCAATGCAATAAAAGTGTCTTTTATTTTATAACACGACGGATTTTTAAAAACCGAATCATACATTTTCTCTATAACTTGACCTGGTATAAAACCAAGATCATATAGTCTTCTTTTTTTAATACCATGAAAATCTATATTTTTAAGTATAAACTTTTTATTAACATCAACTTCACTTAATTTCATGATAGTTCACCTACCTATGATAATATATGAATTCTTTCTTTTTTTGATATTAAAACATATTATTAAGTATGAAAGAAAGTTTTCATGACATTTTCAATACAAACCCAAGATATTCAACGACTGTTGGATTTATTTTAGGTTTACTTCTAGTCGATAATTTAACCGCTCCTGAACAGAATATGTTAGGAAACTGGATCATTTTAATTGGACAAACTATTTTAACAAATGCTGCTTCTCAAAATATAATAGAATCTAGAGTCGGAGGCACTATTATCAATATAAATTCAAAAGAAGCAAAATGTATTTATAATCCACCAGTGTATAATATTGAAAAAATTCGTAAAATAATAAAAGAATTATATCCAGATAGTGAAGGCGATGTGGATGTTTTGAAAAAAAGCATTGATAATTTACAAGAAGAAATAAATAAATTAAAAAAGAGTAATTAATTAATAACTACTCTTTCTAAATCCTTTTTATTTCCAATAATTTTAACAGTGTATCTTGAAAGTTCATCAGAATCATATACTTTATTATCTCTTAAATTTTCAATATAAACACTT
>CAVBMP010000039.1:0-2556 GCA_963596555.1 Bacteroides helcogenes | reverse complement strand
CTTCTAAACTACATCCATATTTAGAAAAATCTAAAATCTCTCCATTGATTATAGTTAATCCATCTGGATAAATATCTGTATAGCTACTTTGAGATACTAAAAATACTTTTTCTACACCTTTTAGCTTTTTCATTCCTTCAAAAGGTTTATAAACAAACTTTATATATCCACGTCCATTACATCTATTGCAAACTACTGCTGTCCCTTGATGACATCTGGAATCTACCACAACTCCGGCTGCTTTACAATATGAACATTCAGCTTTCACCACATATACCCGATTAACCTTAACAATTTTGCTCATAATATCAATCCTCCTTCGTAAAATTACAAATTGGAAATAAAGCAATATTTGTAGTATATAATATCATACATTTACTAAAAATTCAACCCAAGTTTGCAAGTATATTCTAAAAAATTAAAATATCTTCTTCAATTCTATTAACTCCCTATCTCTAAACTTTAGTTTAATTACACAAGGGGAAGTTAACTCTACCATTTCATCTTTAAATCTAAGCTTATTATTATCATCTAACTTACACCATTTCATTAACAAAAAACTAAGTGCCGCTCCATGACTTACAATAGCAATTCTCTTTCCAATATTTTTAATAAAAATATTATCTAATGCTATATTCATTCTTTCCTCTACTTCTTTTCTGCTTTCTCCATTCTCATTTTTTAAATCTCCATCTAACATTTGTTCAGTTGTATATGTCTTTGATTTATTAATACCTAATTTCCTTAATTTTTCTAAATTCCCGTAGCTTTCTTTCATTTAGATTCTCATCAATATTAATTTCTATATTATTATTTATGGCTATATATTTAGCAGTAGAAATAGCTCTTACATAATTACTAGACCACAACACATCTATATCTTTTAACTGTGGTATTTGACTCATTTCTTCTGCCCTTTTTTCACCCTCTACTGACAAAATTGTTTTCTCATTACTCAATTGGCTATCTTCAGATATATTCTTTTTTCCATTTAATCTATGTTGAATAGAATGCCTTATCAAATATATTTCAGTTATATATTCCATACCTTACCTCCACGAACAAAACATATCAAAAATCATTAAACAAATACTAGATTTTTATATATCACATTACCTTTATATCTGTTACATTCTCTATTATATCTAATATATTCCTATCATCAATAATCATATTTTCTAACAATTCCTTAGGAGTATTATACAATTTTATATCATAATTATTTATACTATAAAAAGCAAACTTGTTTTTATTTTTAGATATAACATAATTTATTCCCTTATAACGAAACTCTATTTCCCTCTCAGAAAATATAGCATTAACAAACTCTCTCTTATCCATAATATTTATTATATCATTAAATGTATAATATTACTATAACTTTTTAAATTTATATATTAGTAACTTGACCATTAACTTAATTTAAATAATAAAATATAACAAAGAAATAAAAATATACCTAACGTACACACTATATGTGCATAATTAGGTATAATTTAATATTACATATAACTTTTTAAATTATTATACATTTTCACTTCTTATTGTCTCGATAATATTCTGCTTTTTACTCTTATTTATAGAATACTTCATTGTAATAAATATTATTGCAAACACAAATACTATACAAATAAGCACACTATCCCAAGGAAAACTATACATAGACTGATATACATTTCCAATAACTTTATATATCAAATATGATAATATTAATCCAATTGGAATACCAAACAACAACGCTTTAGTACCATACAAGATACTTTCATAATTAATCATCTTTTTAAATTCCTTATCTGTCATACCAATAGATTTTAATATTGCAAACTCTTTATTTCTAAGTGCCATATTAGTAGTTATAGTATTGAATATATTAGTAATACCAATAACAGTTATTACTCCTATAAATCCATATAAAAATATAGAAATAATAAGTACAATCGTATTTTCTTGTTTCACAGAATCTTCTAAATTAAAAATTCTAACATCCCTATTTTCTTCTATTTTATTTATATTGTCTTCTAATAAATTTGGGTTATCAGAATTTATATACAAATGATTGGTATCATAACCTAACTTTTCAATAAGTTCATCAGACACTATTAAATAGTCTGGGTTTGTATTAGAATCGTATATACCCATTGGAGTTTTATCCACTCTTTTAGCAATTTGTATAGTTTCTATTTTTTCTTCTTTTCTTAGATTTTTAAACTCAAGTATATCTCCCTCTTTAACATTAAACTTATTGTATTCCACTCTTTTAGTTTTACCACTATCTTGTAAAATTCTAATACCTTTATCTACTAAAATCCCCTTATCTTTTACTTCATCATAACTAAGTCCTAAATTCTTTACATATTTTCTATATGTATCATTACCTACCGCAATTATATCTATGCCTGTATTTTCTTCATCCATTATTTGATAACCACTTATTGTTTTATCTGCCAAATAATTCATATCAATCTTAACTATATTTCTTTTTATCAATGCATATTCTTTTATATTATCTAATTTACACACTTTGTTCGGAAGGAATTCAACGTCTTTAAATGAACA
>CAVBMP010000038.1:0-5176 GCA_963596555.1 Bacteroides helcogenes | reverse complement strand
TTTAAATGTATTTATATAAAAAAATAAATAAATTAATAATATTTTTTGATAATAATGATAATTAAGCAATTTTATGTGGTATACTAATTTATGAATAAGGAGAATACATTATGGCAAAATTGGAAAAAGAAATTAAAATATTGAATATTGATGTAGAGAGTACAAAAGAAAAACTTGATAATATAGGTGCAACTTTTAAAACTAAAAAAGAACAAAAAATATATACTTATGATATTATGACTATAAATTACAGATTTGAGGAAGCAATTTTATTATTAAAATCTGATAATGAATTACTAAAAACAACTGCAACTAAAAAGCTTGCGATTGTATTAGATGAATTTGAAGATTTAGTTAATGATAAAAAACTTAATTTGATATTAAATGATTTAAATGTTGACAGTTTTTCAGATTTATTATCAAACGACGCTTCAATTATTCTTAAAAAAATATTGAGTTCAAGTTTATTATTAAATGAGATAAAAAAATTTGAAATAAATCCAAATAAATGGGTAAGACTTAGAAAAAGTAATGATAAAGTAGAACTTACAGTAAAGCATATTTATGATAAAAATAATGATAAAATACAAAAGGTAAAAGAATTTGAAATACAAGTTTCAGATTTAGATGAGACTAATAAATTATTAGAAGAATTAGGTCTTGTTAGAAGAAATTATCAAGAAAAAATAAGATATAGTTATGTGTATAAATCAGCTGAAATTGAATTAGATATATGGCCTGATTTAGAACCTTATATGGAAATAGAATGCGATGATGCAACAGTTATTGATGAAATTGTTTCTTTACTTGAATTTAATGATAAAAGAATAGTTTCTATGAATACTGAAGGTTTATATAAAGAAAAAGGAATTGATATTTTAAAAATTTCAGATTTAAAATTTTAATATATATTTTTAGTAGTATATACAAAAAAATTTTGGAACAAATACATTTAATTTAGTGATTATCAAAATCAATTATTTAAGGAGTTTGGATGCGAATATAGTATAAATCTAAATTCTTTTTTTTGTTCATTTAGTAATACCTAATTATGAAGGATAATTTATGAATATTTTATAGAATATATTTTATTATTTGAAAGTGTAAATTATGTAAATATTGTTTTTTGCCTTAAATACTGGGAATGTTTTTTATTGACTTTTTTATTAAAAAGTGCTTCATAATTTTTTTGTAAAAAAATAAAAAATTGCTTCAAAAAACATTTACAATTTATATGTGTTTGTGATATGATTTATTTAAGTTAGAGAGTAACCTAACTTGAAGGTGAGGTAATAATGGAAAAGGATTTTTTTGATGAGATTGTTGTTGTCAAAAGAAGTGGTCAAAGAGTTAATTTTAATGACGCTAAAGTTGCAATAGCAGTAAAGAAGGGTTTTGATAGCGTATATGAAGAGTATGATGAGAAACTAGTAAATAAAGTTAAAGAAAAAGTACTTTCATATATTAAAAAGAATTATAAAGATAGAAAGACTATTAATGTTGAAGATGTGCAAGATGCGATTGAAAAAGTACTTCAAGATATGAAATATGATGATGTATATACTTCATTTAAAGAATATAGAGAAAGAAGAGCAGCATCTAGAGAAGCATTTGTAGTAAAACAACAACATAAGTTTGTTAAAGCTATTGAGTCTTTAGGACTTAAAACTTCATCAGAAGAGAATGCTAAGAGAGAGAATGCTAATGTTGATGGAGATGGACCTATGGGAACTATGCTTCATTTTGGTTCTACTGTATCAAGAGAATTTGCTAAGGCATACTTAATGGATAATAAATATGCAAGAGCACATGATGAAGGATTAATTCATATTCATGATTTAGATTTCTGGGCTATGGGAACTACTACTTGTACTCAAATAGATTTACATAAATTATTTAAAAATGGTTTTTCAACTGGACATGGATATTTAAGAACACCTAATAGTATTGGTAGTTATTCTGCACTTGCTGCGATAGCTATTCAAGCTAATCAAAATGAACAACATGGTGGACAAAGTATTCCTGCGTTTGATTATTATATGGCACCTGGTGTACTTAAAACATTTAAAAAAGAATTTAAACAAGCTTTATATAATTTAATAGATTTTGAAGGATTTAGTGAATTTGTTAATTTTAATAAAGTAATCGAAATAATAGATAAACTTGAAAGTATTGAGTTTGATATGGTTTTATTTGATGAATTTACATCAAAAAGTAAGAAACTAAAAGAAATATTTGATAATGCTTATGATGAAGCAATGGCTAAGACTGATAGAAGTACATATCAAGCAATGGAAGCATTTATTCATAACTTAAATACAATGCATTCAAGAGCAGGTGCCCAAGTACCTTTTAGTTCAGTAAACTTTGGTACTGATACTAGTCCTGAAGGTAGAATGGTTATTAAAAACTATTTACTTGCGACTGATGCAGGATTAGGGCATGGAGAAACTCCAATATTCCCAATATCAATATTTAAGGTAAAAGAAGGAGTTAACTATAATAAAGAGGATCCAAGTTATGATTTATTTAGACTTGCATGTAGAGTTTCTGCTAAGAGATTGTTCCCTAACTTCTCATTCTTGGATTCATCATTTAATAAAAAATATTTAGTTGAAGGTGACTATACTACTGAAGTAGGTTACATGGGTTGTAGAACAAGAGTTCTTGCTAATGTTTGTGGTCCTTCTGTAACACCTGGACGTGGTAATTTAAGTTTTACATCAATTAACTTACCTAGAATAGGTATTCATCATGGTATATGCTTAGGTGAAAGAGATAAGGCAGATATGAAAGGGTTCTATGAAGAACTTGATGAAACAATCGAACTTGTAAAAGGACAATTATTACAAAGATTTGAATGTCAATGTTCTAAGACAAGAGCAAACTTTAAGTTCTTATTAGGATCAGGTGTATGGATTAATAGTGAAAAAATGGATTATAAGACTAAACTTAGAACTGTTTTAAAACATGGTACATTATCAATTGGATTTATTGGTCTTGCTGAAACACTTAAAGCATTAATTGGAGAACATCATGGTGAGAGTGAAAAGGCACAAAAACTAGGACTTGAGATTATTGGTCATATTCGTAAAAAATGTGATGAATATTGTGAAGAATATAATCTAAACTTTACTTGTCTTGCTACTCCTGCCGAAGGTCTTTCTGGTAGATTTGTAGCAATAGATAGATCAATTTATGGAAAAATTAAGGGAGTAACTGATAGAGATTACTATACTAACTCATTCCATGTGCCAGTTTATTATAAAACTAGTGTTAAACATAAAATGGAAGTTGAAGGTAAATATCATACTCTTACAAATGCTGGACATATTTCATATATTGAACTTGATGGAGATACAGTAAATAATGTAGATGCATTTGAATCAGTTGTTAGAATTATGCATGACTCAGATATAGGTTATGGTGCGATTAACCATCCAGTAGATAGGGATCCTGTATGTGGTTATGTTGGTGTTATTAAAGATGTTTGCCCAAGATGTGGTAGACGTGAATGTGAAGGCGTTGAGATGGAAAAAATAACTTGTCTTGAATGCCAAGGAAGATAAAAAAATAAGAAAGAGGTAATAATTATGGATAAAGAAGTTAAAAATAAAAAAGTTGTTGGTGAAGGAGTAAAATTCGATAGAATTAGAAGAATAACTGGTTATCTTGTTGGTACTTTAGATAGATTTAATAATGCTAAAAAATCAGAAGTAAATGATAGAGTAACTCATGCCACAAAGTAAGGAATATATAAGACTTGCTGCGGATTTACAAACAGATAGCATAGTAGATGGTCCTGGCCTAAGAGCGGTTATATGGACTCAAGGATGTCATCATAATTGTAAAGGATGTCATAATCCTACCACTCATGACTTTAATGGAGGAGGGTTAGTTCCTGTATCACTTGTATGTGAAGCAATTGACGAACTTGAATATCATACAGGTATAACTTTTAGCGGAGGAGATCCTATGTATCAACCAGTTGCTTGTAATGAAATCGCGGCATATGCTAAAAGTAAAGGATATAATATATGGGTATATACTGGATTTACATTCGAAGAACTAATGAAAATGTCTGAAAGTATGCCTATATATAAAGAATTCTTAGAGAAAATTGATATTCTTGTAGATGGAAGATTTATTTTAGAGCAAAGAGACTTAAGTTTATTATTTAGAGGTTCAAGAAATCAAAGATTAATTGATGTTAAAAAGACTCTTAAAAATAAAGAAATAACTCTACTTAATGAATATGAATATAAAGAAGAAAAAATGTTTGAAAAGAGACCTATGTTTGTATAGGTCTTTTTAATGAATAATGTGTAGAAAAGAATAGAAATATTCTTTTTTTTGTATGCAATTCTTGATATAATAATACATAAGGAGTGAATTATGGTAGAAAAGTTTATGCCTGATATATATCAAAAAAGTATTTATTATATTAATTATGATAAATTATATAAAAAAGGAGTTAGATGTATTATATTTGATCTTGATAATACAATAACACCTTCATACATAAAAGAACCAACTAAAAGGATTAAAAAACTATTTGAGGAATTAAAAGACAAAGGATTTAAATTAATAATAATGTCAAATAGTCCTAAGTATAGAATAGAACCATTTAAAACATATTTAGGAGTAGATGCTTGTGCTTTTTCATTAAAACCAAGAAAAGATAAATATATGAAAATAATGGAAAGATTTAAGTATAAACCTACAGAGATAGCATGTATAGGAGACCAATTAATCACTGATGTTTTAGGTGCTAATAGGATGGATTTTACTAGTATACTTGTTCATCCATTATCAAGTAGAGATCATACTGTAACTTTTTTTAGTAGAATATGTGAAAGTTTTATATTTAATAGTTTAGAAAGAAAAGATTTATTTAAGAGAGGGAAATATTATGACTAAGGAATGCTTAGGTTGTGGTAGTGTTTTACAAACAACTGCTCCAAAAGATGAAGGCTTTGTAAAGTCATCAGTACTAGCAAAAGCTGATTATTGTGAAAGATGTTTCAAGATAAAACATTATGGTGAATATAGTGTTCTTGATAAGAAAATAGATACAGATGGCATTATCAGAAATATTAATAGTGATAATTTAGCCTCTGTTGCGATACTTATAGATGCTCTTAATATAAATGATAATATTAAAAAGTATATTAAG
>CAVBMP010000037.1:0-2151 GCA_963596555.1 Bacteroides helcogenes | reverse complement strand
ACCATGAAGAACCTGCCCAGTTTGGCATAGTATCAGTTTCTCTAGTAGCATGTCCACCACAATTAGGACAAGTTGTATTTACCCATTCTTCTACATTAGCAAGTGGGCTTTCTCCATTTTCAGTAGGTTCATAAGATGGTACATCTGGAAGTACTATTGGAAGTTCATTTTCAGGTACTGGTACCCAACCACATTTTTCACAATGAATCATTGGTATTGGTTCGCCCCAGAATCTTTGTCTACTAAATATCCAATCTTGTAATCTATAATTTATTTTCTTTTTACCTATTTTTTTATCTTCTAAGAATTCTATCATTTTCTTAATAGAATCTTTTTTATTAGTCATACCATTAAGTACTCCAGAGTTTACCATTTCGCCATCACCAGTATATGCTTCTTTTGAAATGTCTCCTCCTTTTATTACTTCTATAATAGGTATATTAAACTTAGTTGCAAATTCATAATCTCTTTCATCATGAGCAGGTACTGCCATAATAGCACCAGTTCCATAACTTGAAAGTACATAGTCACTAATCCATATTTCTATTTTTTTATCATTAACAGGATTTATTGCTTCTAAACCTTCTAATTTAACACCGGTTTTTTCTTTAGTTAAATCTGTTCTTTCAATATCAGTTTTACTTTTAGCATATTCTTGATACTTATGAACTTCATCTATATTAGATATTTTACTTTCATATTTTTCTAAATATTTATGTTCTGGAGACATAACCATAAATGTAACTCCATATAAAGTATCAGGTCTTGTTGTAAATACAGTTAATTTATCATCAGTACCATCTATTTTAAAATCAACTTCTGCTCCTTCACTTCTACCTATCCAGTTAGTTTGAGCAACTTTAATTTTATCTAAAAATTCTGTTTTATCTAGTCCATCTAATAATCTTTGAGCATAATCACTCATTCTAAGCATCCATTGACTCTTTAATTTCTTTTCTGTTTTAGTACCACATCTTTCACATACTCCACCTTCAGCATCTTCATTAGAAAGACCTGTTAAACATTTAGGACACCAATTGATTTCTTTTTCTGCTTTATATGCCATACCTTTTTTATAGAATTGTAAGAATTGCCATTGAGTCCATTTATAATATTCCGGATCAGTTGTGGCAAACTCTCTTGACCAATCAAATGAATAACCTAATTTCATTAATTGTGATTTAAATGTCTTAATACAATCTTTAACCATATTAGCTGGATATACATGATTCTTTATAGCATATTGTTCTGCTGGTGAACCAAAAGCATCCCATCCCATTGGGAAAAGTACATTATATCCCTGCATTCTTTTTAATCTTGCCATTGAATCAAGCGCAGTATAACTTCTTACATGCCCTACATGTAAACCACTACCACTTGGATAAGGAAACTCTACTAATAAATAATACTTTTCCATTGTACTTTTATTATCTGCTTCAAAACATTTCTCTTTTAACCATCTATCTTGCCATTTTTTTTCTATTTCTTTAAAATCATACATTTTTATCATCCTCTTTTCTTTTAAAATAATTTCCAGTAATTTCATATAAAGAATATATAAGTATCATAATAGTTACAAATCCTACTAGTAATGAAATCATAAAACCATTTATTCTTATTACTATTGAAGTAGTAAATGCAAGTATAAATGAATTTATAATTGTTACTGCTCTTAATACTTTTTTATATTCTGTTTTTCTCATATCTAAGTCATATTTTGCTATAAATAATTTTATTTCATCATTCTTTTTCAGGGATTTATATGTCTTTCTTTTTCTATTAAAGAATATTGTATACACTAAATATATAATTATAAATATACCTACTAAATCTAAAAAGAATCCTAATACTTTTTCCATGAGTCCTCCTTAAAATAAAAAAGTCATAAACTAAGGACGGAGTATTCCGCGGTACCACCTTAATTCATGACTTATCATGCTCTTTAATTGTTAACGCCAATATACGTTATTTCTAAAAAAGCAAGTTCAATATTATATTGTATTAGTTTACATCAACCACTAACTTTCTATAACAATATTCATATTTACTACTCTTTTCATAACTGAAATATGCTTCAATTATACTATAGTTCTGCTACATATTCAAGTAGTTTTAAGAACATTTTAACAAATATAGTTGGTAAACCTTTTA
>CAVBMP010000036.1:0-8336 GCA_963596555.1 Bacteroides helcogenes | reverse complement strand
ATTAAATCTATTAATTTAGGAATTATAATCTCAGCATTATAATCATCTAATTTATAAAGCTTTTCTAATATTAATTCTATATAATTATTTGATTGTGGATTTGATATAACATAATTTAAAAATTGAAATATTTTAATTTCACTAGTAATTTTATTTTTTGATTCAAAGTCTTCATCTTCAATAGATGCTCCATTATTTAAAAAATATAGACTGTCTTCATTTTGCATTATTTCATCTATTATTTCTTCTAAATTATATTCACTAAATGAAGTAGTTTGTTTTATATCACTTTTAAATTCAAAGTCTTTAATATTTTTATTAAATTGTTTTAATATATTAGAAATAGTAATTCCTTCGTTATTAAAAAAATCTCTAAAGTCATTTTTAGTATAAAGGACACTTAAAAGTATAGATAAATTAAGTAAAGAATAATTGTTACTAAGGTAATAGGATATTTTGGTTTTATCTTGTTTAGTAATTGTTACTTTAGAATTTTTAATAAAATCTATAAAATTAAATACAAGTGTTAAAAAGTTTTTTGTTTCATAATTTAGTAAATTAAATATTGATATATTTTTATCCATATTACCACCTCTTATTGATTAATTATATTAGCAAAATCATAAAATTAAGTCAATCATTAAAGAATTACTTGTATCATATAATTTAATGTGTTATAATACGATTGACAGCAGAGAGTGGGCAAAACCCACTCTTTAAATTTAAATTGTTAAAGGAGGAATAATGGAAGAGAAGATTATTACCGCAATAAAAAAACCACTTGAAGATGAAAATATTGATCTTGTGGGAGTACATTTTGGAGAAGAAGATGGAGAAAATACATTATTTGTAACTATTGATAGTGAAAATGGTGTAGATATGGATTTATGTGTTAAAGCAACTAAAATAGTAGATCCAATTATTGATAGTTTAAATCTTGAAATTGAAAATTATGTACTAGATGTAGGAAGCAAAGGAGTTGATTTAAGTGAAGAAGAAAGTAACTAAAGAAGAACAAACACAAATGAATGCTAAGGAATTTAAAAAAGCATTAGAATACGTTGTAAAAGAAAAAGGTATAGATGAAGATGTTGTTATAGAAGCAATGCAAACAGCACTATCAACAGCATTTAGAAAGAATGAAAAAGCAGACTATACTAGTAGAGTATTAATAGATAGAAATACTGGAGAAATTAAAGTATTTAAAGTAACAACTATAGTAGATGATTATAATGATGAAGATGATGATATTGATCCTGAAACTGGAGAAGTAAAAGTTGCTCATGATTATCTAAATGAAATGACTATAAGTGACGCTAAAGAAATAAATAAAGATTATCAAGTAGGAGATGAAATATTAGAAGAAGTAACTCCTAAAGACTTTGGTAGAGTAGCAATATCTGTTGCTAAACAAGTGGTGTTACAAAAGTTAAGAGAAGCAGAACGTGAAAAAGTAATGAGTGAGTTTGAAGATAAGGAAGATGAATTAATGATAGGATTCTTAGCTATGGAAGATGCTAGAAATTATTATGTAGATTTAGGAAAAGCAAGAGGAATCCTTCCTAAGACTGAACTTATACCAGGAGAAAAATTAACTATGGGTGACTCTATTAAAGTATATATTACTAAGATAGAAAGTACTCCAAAAGGACCACTTATTTTAACATCAAGAAAGAATTATGGTTTTGTTAAAAGATTATTTGAACATGAAATACCAGAATTTAGTGACGGTACTTTAGAACTTAGAGGAGTTGCAAGAGAAGCAGGTGTTAGAAGTAAAGTAGCAGTTGCAAGTACTAATCCAAAAGTAGATCCAATCGGAAGTTGTATTGGTGAAAAAGGAAGAAGAATTGCTAATATAATAAATGAACTTGGTGGTGAAAAAGTAGATTTAATCGCATATAGTGATGATATGGAAGTATTTATAGCTAATGCATTAAGTCCTGCTAAAAACCTTAATGTAAGTATAACTGATGAAAAGAAAAAAGAAGCATTAGTTATAGCTGATGATGAAAATTTAAGTTTAGCTATTGGTAAAAAAGGTATTAATATTAAACTTGCATCTAAACTTACAAAATATACAATTAATATTAAAACATTAGAGGATATTAATAAACAAATAAATGCATAAGGAGGGTAAAATATGAAAACAAGAAAAATCCCTATGAGAACTTGTGTAGTAACAAGAGAAAAGTGTGAAAAAAAAGATTTACTAAGAGTAGTAAGAGATAATAATGGAAATGTATTTGTCGATGATACAAATAAGGCAAATGGAAGAGGAGCATACCTAAAAAAAGATAAGGATGTTATTTTAAAGGCAAAAGATTCTAAAGTATTAGAACGACACCTAGAAGTAAAAATTCCGGAGTCTATTTATGATGAATTAATTTCTAAAATATAAAAAAAGAAAAGGAGGAAACATATGAGTATAAAAGATTATGCTTTAGAACTTGGAGTTAGTAGTGATGTTATACTAAAAAAATTAAAAGAATTAGGTCATAATTATAATAATGAAAATGATTATTTAGATGATGAAGATATTATTATATTAGATAATGAATTAGGTGACTTAAGTAATGATAATTTAACTGAAGAATTAGCTGATAAGTTTGAAATGGAAGATAGGGCAGAAGAAGCTGCTTTAGCTTACAATATAGAACTTGATAATCAAGTTAAAGTTAAAGAAAAAATTAAAAAGAAAGAATCTTCAAATAAGAACCAAAATCAAGAAGATTTAAATAAGAAGAAAAAAAATATTTATAAAAACAAGACTAAACTTCAAAGTAATAAAGAAGAAACTGCATCAAACATAGTTATATATAAAGAAGGAATGAGTGTTTCTGATTTAGCAGATGAACTTGGTATCTCTGCTAGTGAAATAGTTAAAAAACTTATTGGAATGGGACTTATGATTTCATCAAGTCAAGCTATTTCATTTGATGATGCATCAGTAGTAGTTCTTGAATATAATAAAGAATTAGTAAAAGAAGAAACAACTGATATATCTAATTTTGAAGAATATGTTGTTACTGATAAAGAAGAAGATTTAGAACCAAGACCAGCAGTAGTTACAATAATGGGACATGTTGATCATGGTAAAACTACACTTCTTGATTATATAAGAAATTCACATGTAGCATCAGGTGAAGCAGGAGGAATTACTCAAGCAATTGGTGCATATCAAGTAGAAAAAGACGGAAAGAAGATTACTTTCATTGATACTCCAGGACACGCTGCGTTTACTGAAATGAGAGCAAGAGGTGCTGCTGTTACAGATATAGTAATTATTATAGTTGCTGCTGATGATGGGGTTATGCCTCAAACTAAAGAAGCAGTTGATCATGCTAAAGCAGCAGGTGTTCCAATTATAGTTGCTGTTAATAAAATAGATAAACCAAACATTAATATAGAAAAAATAATGAGTGAAATGAGTGAATTAGGTCTTACTCCAGAGTCTTGGGGAGGAGATACAATATTTGTAAATATTAGTGCTCATACAGGACAAGGAGTAGATGAACTTCTTGATAATATTAATTTACTTTCAGAAGTATTAGACTTAAAAGCAAATCCTCATAGATATGCGATGGGCTCTGTAATAGAAGCAAGACTTGATAAATCTAAAGGTCCAGTTGTAACATTATTAATACAAAATGGTACTTTAAGATTAGGAGATCCAATAGTAGTAGGATCATTTTCTGGAAAGGTAAGAACTCTAAGAGATGATGCTGGTAATGAAGTAGTATCAGCAGAACCATCTAAACCAGTTGAAGTAACAGGTATAGAAGATGTACCAGTAGCTGGAGATAAATTCATGGCATTTGAAAGTGAAAAAGAAGCTAAAAGCGTTGCTATGAAGAGAAAAGAAACTGAAAGAGGAAAGAAATTTGCTCACAAAGCATTAAGTTTAGACGAAATATTCGAACAAATAAAAGAAGGTAGAAAAGAAATTAATATCGTTCTTAAAACTGATGTTAAAGGTAGCGAAGAAGCAGTTAAAAATGCACTTCTTAAAATAAATGTTGAAGGCGTTAAAATTAATGTTATAAGAAGTGGTGTTGGAACTATAACTGAAAGTGATGTAGTTTTAGCAAACGCAAGTAATGCTATAATTATAGGATTTAATGTTTCACCAACTTCTGCTACTAAAGAAACTGCGAAAGGTTATGGAGTAGATATTAGACTTTATAATATTATTTATAAAGTAGTTGAAGAAATAGAAGCGGCTATGAAAGGTATGCTAGATCCAGAATATGAAGAAGTAGTAATCGGAGAAGCAGAAGTACGTCAATTATTCCATTTCTCTAAAGTTGGTAATATAGCGGGATGTCATGTTACAAGTGGCATTGTTAAAGTAGGAAGTCCATGTAGAGTTATAAGAGATGGAATAGTTGTGACAACATCAAAAGTTGCTACTTTACAAAGAGAAAAAGATCAAGCACGTGAAGTTAAATCAGGTTATGATTGTGGTATGACTATTGAATCATTCCCAGATATTAAAGAAAAAGATGTTATAGAAGTATTTGAAGTTAGGGAAGTGAAAAGAGTATGAGTAGTTTAAAAGGTGAAAGAGTTTCATCTGATATGCAAAGAGAACTATGTAATATATTACTTCTTGAAGCAAAAGATGAAGACTTTAAAAATGTAACAATAACTGATGTAGAAGTAACTAATGATCTAAGTTTTGCTAAAATATACTTTACTACTACTGATAATAGAGAAAAAGTAGAAAAAGATTTAAATAATGCAGCAGGGTTCTTCAGAAGTGAACTTTCACAAAGATTAGATATTAGACATACACCAGAATTAAGATTTATATTTGATGAATCTATTGAATATGGTCAAAAAATAGAAAAAATAATAGAAGAACTTCATAAAGACGAATAGGGTATTTACAAATACTCTATTTTTTGTTTTAATAAGAGTCAGGTGGTTTTGATGAAGATTGAAATAAAAAGGGATACAGTAAGAAATAAAAAAGAATTTTATACTAATATCCATGAAGAAAATGGCATTCTTTATAAAATTTGTAATGATTACTCAAGTTATGAAACACAAGATATTATAACTTATATTTATTCATTGCCTAAAATAGATGGTGTTTTAGGAATAATAGATTTATTATGTGAAAATGGAGTTATTTATGGTTATACTATGCAAAAACTTAATGATTCTGTCACTTTAAAAAGTATTATTGAAAAACAATTCTCAGACGAAACAAAATGTTTCTTAATAAAGAAATTAACTAATGCATTAAAAGAACTACATAAATATTTAGTAATCGGAGATATTAGACTTGATAATATATTAATTTATGAAAATAAACCATTATTTATAGATTTAGAAAATGGACAAAAGATATATGAAAGAAATTACTTAGTGACTTTATATGATCTTAGAGAAAAAGAATATAGTGTTATAGATGATATATTTAAATTATTCGTATGTATTATGTCTATATTATTTAATGAAGATTTTGAATATTTATTTACCACTAGTTATGATAATAGACAATATTTTGAAGAATTTATTAATGGAATAAATTCACCTGAAATAAAAGCATATTATGAATATTTAAAAGAATCATTAAAAGAAGATCATACTTATCCAATATATTTTACTGATATTTTTGATGAGTTTACTCCTGATACAGTAAGTCAAATCACTAAAAAACAAATGATGTTAGAGATGTAAATTTAGAAGTATTTTGTATACTTCTTTTTAATTTTAGTTTATACTTTTAGTGTAGGTGAATGATATGGATGAAAATTTGGATGAAACAAATTCAGACAAAGTTAAATTTGAAATGAGTTATAATGGTAATACACTTGGTGATAAAATAGAAAAAACAGAAGTAATTTATATTGAAAAATCTAAGATTAAAATTTTTATTGTTTTTGCTATATTGCTTATACTTTTAGGAATTTTAAATTGTACTTTTAATGATATAGATTTACCACTTTATTATGCTGGACTTGCATTTTTTTTAGGCGGAGTAGGAATTGCACTTGTTGGAACTAAACCTGGAATTTTTTTTCTGTTTACACACGGTGGGACTGGACTTGCTATTATAGTGTCACAAATTCTTTCAACTCTTGAACTACAAATCTATTTATCTGATAATCCTACCACACTGTTACTGTATTTAAGAATAATAACTATTAGTGTAATACTTGCTGTTATATTATCTATTTTATATAACTTAATTGATAAATTAAGAAAAAGTATGAAAATATACTTATTAATACTTACATTATATTTAGTAGCAATAACTATGGTAGTCTTTTTACCAAAGTTGTTACCATATTTGTTATGAAACAAATAGTGTTAGATATGTAAATGTAGAAGTATTTTGTATACTTCTTTTTAATTTTAGTTTATACTTTTAGTGTAGGTGAATGATATGAGTAAAAACTTTGATGAAAAATTAAATAAAATAAAAGAACTACATGATAAACATCCTATGGTGATAGATTATGAAATAGATTATATTATTTCTAAATATGATAGAAAAGGGAAGATTGATCCTAAAAAACTTAAAATATATTTATCAGTTGCGTTTGTTATATTATGTGTACTTTTAGGTTTTGTAAATATTAATAGTAATGTTGGTGAACTAGGTTGGATAACATACTATGCTGCATTAATATTCTTTTTAGTAGGATTAGGAATTGGATTTAATCTTAAAGGTTCTGGACTTGTTTTTCTATTTTCACACGGTGGGACTGGTCTTGGCATTATGTTAATACCAATTATTTCATCTCTTAAATTAAAAGTATATTTATCTGATAATCCTACCTTTCTATCAGTTTATTTAGGAATAATAATTATTTCTGTAATTCTTGCTGTTGTTTTATCTATTTTATATAATTTAAATGATAGATTAAAAGATAATTTAAAAGCATATACATTAATACTCATACTTTACTTAATAGCAATAACTATGGTAGTCTTCTTACCAAAATTATTACCATATTTGTTATAGGAGAAACTATGGATAATAGAATTGATAAAAAATTAAATAAAGTAAAAGAATTATATTATAAAGATTCAAAATATGTCGATAGAAATTTAAATTATATTATTTTTAGGTACGATATATCTAAATTGAAAAAGAGAGAAAAGACTATAGGCTGTTACTTAGGTATTTTCTTTATTATTTATTCTATTTTAGGATTCGCCAGTATATTTTATTTTGATACTTCTAATTTTTTTATATATTTATTTTCGTACCTAATTGGGAATGTTTTATTACTACTAGGTATAGGATGTTTATTAATAAAAGATTTATGTGGACCATCTTTAAAATTATTATATGTTTTAATTCCAGCATTTTTATTTAGCTGTGCCGGTCTTTACTTTATAACGTTTCCTATTTTTGATTTATATAAAATAATTGAACTATTATCAGTTAATTCAAAATATTTAGTAGCATATTTAATAATTATGGTTTTAATTCTTATTTTGTGTTTTCTTTTAAGTTTTAGGTACGCTGTGTCTTTTGATGCAAATAAAGATTGTAAAAGATTTATGATGATATTGGTAGCATTCTTGGTATTTATTATTACAGTTATTTTCTTACCAATATTATTACCATATATAGTATAAAGGAGTCTAAACATGAATGATAATATTAATAAAAAAATAAATGAAGTAAAAGACTTATATTTAAAATATCCAGATTGGTCTACTGATATAAATAATGCAATAGATGGTCTTCTTTCTTATAAGAAGACACCCATAACAGTGTATGCCACAATATTATTTGTTATTTTGGGTTTGTTACTTGGACTATTTATACCGTATAATTTAGATGATGGAAGCTCTAAAATTTATTATTTTTGTGGGCTTGTAGTTGCATGTTATCTAATAAAAATCGGTTTTTCTTATAGAATTATTGAAAATATTTTTGCATTTATAGTTAATGTTATTGGATTTTTAGTTGCTTTATTGGCCATTATAAATACTTTGGAATTAAAAATATATTTATCTGATAGTCCAAAAATGCTTTTGATATATTTAATTTGGCTCTTAATTTTATTTATTACCATTTTAACTATTGAAATTGCTTGTATATTTGTTAATAAATCTGAAATTAAATCTAAATTATATTTATCATTACTCGTATTATCATTTATATTAATTTCTATGGTAGTCTTCTTGCCAAAATTATTACCATATTTATTATAACATTGTTAAACATTAGTTAAAATGTATACGATTCATAATATGGATAACAAACAAAGGTGAACTTTGTTTGGAATACAATTATAATTGATGAAACCTAAAAAGCAAGGGTATTATGAACTCACTTTGTTCGCCCTTGCTTTTAATCTTTC
>CAVBMP010000035.1:0-3017 GCA_963596555.1 Bacteroides helcogenes | reverse complement strand
ATCTACATTAATATTATACACTAAATGCATAGTTATTTCTATAATTTTTAAATTGTTTACACTCGAGTAAGAAAAAATAAGTCATAAGACTTATCAAAAATCATATTTGTTTTTAGGAACATCATAAACTTTATTTAACGTCATAATATATTTTCTTTTAAATTTATTAAACATCATTCCTAAATTTAAAAATTTAATATAACTATTATATTCTGTAAAGTAATAATCATACACTTGATAATTAATATCGCTATCAATAACTATATAATTAATTTTTCTTTTTCTACATAGTTTTAATATTTCATTTAAATATTTGTATTTAAAAGAAACGATATCTTTGTTAGATTCAATATTACTAACATATTCAACTAATATAGAATCATCATCAAATACCTTTACAATATTTTTATTTACTACAAATATACAACTGTTTTTAAATTCACTTCTATACTGCATTAAAATCTCTTTCATATTATCCCTTTCTATTCAAATACTACTCATTTTAATACTAGTAAACCTCATGAATTATTTTTACATGTTCATTATATAATATATTAAAATTATTGTAAAGATTATTGCAGTAAACCATCATTTTTTTGTTAAATTTAAATTCTTTTTTCGCTTTTCTTATTATTTTGTTGTTCAACAATTGATTTAATCATATCAGAAACATTTGTAGAAATAGAAAAGTATTTTTTATCATAAGCTGCCATTCCAGCTTTATTCTTACTACCGTATCTTTCAATTGCTTCTTTATCACCATAAGCACAACCATATGCCTTTGCTGTTTCTCTTTTTCTATAGTATTTTAATAAATAATCAGATATACCAAATATAGATAGAAAATCAAATTCTTCAGAAGACAAATTACTATTTTCTTTTAAATATTCAAAATCTTTAGCATACATACCATTCTCATATAACAACATTCCACCCCATGTTGCAATAATCTTAGGTTCATCTGGATATCCCATATCTATAATATCTTGCACATAGTTCTCATCTTCTACAAGAAATGTAATTTCTTCAATCTGCGCTAATAAATCTTCGTTAAGAGCAATTAATTCTATATATTTTTCCATTTGTATTTCATCCATATTAATCATTTCCTTATCCTTTCTATAATTTATTATATCATATATTTTTTCTTTATAACATGAAATCATTATTATTGCAAAGAAAAAGAAGCTTTATCTAGCTTCTACTATAAGTCTAATAGCGGTTTTCTCTTTACCATCTATCATAACATCATAAAATGCCGGAGTACATATTAAATTCATTCCTAAAGGTGCTACAAAACCTCTTGCGATTGATATTGCTTTAATTGCTTGATTTACTGCACCTGCCCCTACTGTTTGTATTTCAACACTTGTACATCCTTCTCTAAATGAATTTGCTATACTCCCTGCAACTTTTTGAGAAACACTTTTACTAGATACTTTTATTATATCCATTACTTTCACCTCATTAATTTATATGATATGAAATGAAAATTAAAACATCAAAAAAGCAAAATTATTTATTTTTGCTTTTATTAACCTTTTTATTAATCTTAGTTATTTCTTTTTTAATAGGTTTTTTAACCTTAGATATTTCCTTCTCTGTTTCTTTTTTAACTTTAGTTACTTCTTTTTTAGTTTCTTTTTCTACTTTTTTTATATTGTTTTCTATAGTTTTTTTCTTTCTATTTCTAGTAATAGTTTTTTTAATTTTAGAAACATCTATTTCATTTGCTAAAACTTTATCTAAATAATTTTTAACTTCAGGAGTTCTAATTACTATCTTAAGTAATGGTTCTAATAATCCAAATAATCCAAATCCTATAAAATAATATCCAAGTAACATACTTTCAATTGTCATACCTTCAATAAAATGATATGAAACAAATGCACCTAAAATAGTAAGTAATATTGTTGATATTAATTTTGGAAACATATCATAGTCATCTTTTTCTATTAATCCTTTAGTAAAGAATCCTTTATTTAAAGCAACTGCTAAAGTATAAACACATATTGCTTCTCCTAATATATATTGACTATAATAATCACAATTATTAGAAATATATGTTGCTGTTATTATATTAATTAAACCAAAGAATAAAAATTCATAATCATCTGGTTTTCTATTAATAAAATATGCAAGTAAAGAGAAAAAACCTAATGTATAAAATATTGGTATTGCAAAATCCGTTGCATTTACATAATCAATATATTGAAATTCTAAGAGTATACTTCCCATTATAATAAATATTACATAGAAAACTATATCAACTCCTAATAAAACTCCATCATATTCATTAATTAATTTCTTTCTCATACTAACCACCTATTCTATTAATAATTTTATATTATTTGTAATACTTTGTCAAACAAAATACAAAGAAAAAAGAATAGTTTTTTCTATTCTTCATCTTTATCTCTAAATCCAAATAAATTGTATTTTTCATCAATAAATACGAATATTATTTTTAGTAATGCCACTGCAGGAGTTGCAATAATCATACCAAATATACCAAATAAATATTCAAATATTAATAATGATAATATTATAGTAATAGGACTTAAATTCATTTTCTTACTCATAACAAGTGGTTGAAGTACATTACCATCAATAGTTTGAACAACTAATATAAATAGTAGTGTTAATACACCAATAGTTGAACTTTCAGCAAATCCTATCGCACCTGCTACTGCTGCTCCCATATAAGGACCAATATATGGTATTAAATTTGTAACAACACATATAAATGAAATTAGTACTGGGGCATTTAATCCTATAATTGAGAACCCTATAATTGAAACAACAAATAGTAATAATGATAACCATAGTGTTCCACTAATAAATGAATATAATGAATCATTTAATTTTTCTAATAAGTAGCTTATTTCTCCTCTTGATTTCTTAGGGAATAAACTTATAAATCCAGCTGTTACTTTATCAAAATCAAATAACAAATAGAAACCTAAGATTAAACTTAATAATATTTTACCTATTCCACTAGCAAGACTAGATACAAA
>CAVBMP010000034.1:0-2212 GCA_963596555.1 Bacteroides helcogenes | reverse complement strand
CCTCCATTACCTACTTTTGTTCCACCACTACTTGCTGTATACCATCCACTTAATGTATATCCTGTTTTTGTAGATGTTGGTAATGTCATACTATTAGATGTCCATTTTGCATACAATATTGTATCTTTTGTTAAATCATATGCTTTGCTTCCACTTCCATTAGTGTTTATATATTGTGTACCGCTACCATTTGTTGATGTATAATATCCTCCGAATGTATATGATACACTTTTTTCTTCTGTTTTATTTGAGTCATGTATAAATGTTACTTTATATGTCTTTGTAGGCACTGTGATATTTGGTATATTCTTTCCATATGTTGCGTTTACAGTTGATGTTCCAGCACTTGTTGCGCTTTGATTATCTAACGTTACTTTATATGTATTAGCGCTACATATTGCATACAATGTTACATTTGAATTAGTTGAATATCCATCATATCCTGAATTATATGAAGTTCCACTTCCATCACTCTTTGTATTCCATTTACATGCATGTCCTGTTTTACTTACTGTTGATAGCGTTGTTGTATTTGACTTATCACTATAATTTGCTTTCAATGTTGTATTACCTGATCCGAATGTAAATGTATTATTCTCAAGTTTAGCTGTAGTGTCTGTTGCTTCTTTTGTTAATTTCCAACTACTAAATGGTCTTTCTACTTCTATTGAACTTTTTGATATTGTTGCGCCTTGATTATTACCATCAAATGTAATTTTATATACCGCTCCTTTTGATGGATTATCTATTGTTGTTGTAGTATTATAATCTTGTTCTATTGTCTTATCTTCTGTTTGATTATTCCATTCTCCACCATTTGGTTTTATTGTTAATGTTGTTTTCTTTATTTCCCATTGCGCTATTAATTTAATATTACCATTCACTACTGTATCATTTGTTACTGTATTTCCTTTTTCATCTTGCCATCCTTTAAATGTATATCCTTCTCTTGATACATTAGTACATAATTTACTAATTTTATTTCCTTTAGGTACTGCTAAATTTTCACACTTACCACTACCTCCATTATAATCATATTCTACTATAAAATTACCTGTCTTTAAGTTAATAGTACAATCTTGATCACTATTTATATCTTTATTATCTTTATATATTTTATGTATCTTATTTGTTTTATCATATTCATATGTAAAATTACAATTATTACTTAAATATTCAAATCCACTATTTGGTTCAAAATTAACAATTATTTGTCCTTCTGTACTTTCAACTGCATAAACAATATACTTATTAACTGATAATCCATTATTTGTGATTTTACCATTATTTATATAGAAAGTAAGTTTATATGTTCCGACAAATTCCCATGGATTTACTTTTGTTCCTGAACCTCTTGTTTTAGTACCTGGTAAAACAAATTCAGTTACTCTTATTCCATATTTTTTATCTCCAGCATCTATTACTTCATTATTAAGTGTATTTACTGCTTTCTTTCCTATTAAGAAAAATTCTACATCTTGACTTAAATATGTATTTCCATTACTATCTTTTGATAAATTAAATTCTTCTTCATTTAAAAGACCACCTCTTGTAAAATCAGAATTTACTTCTAATTTATTATTTTTAAAACCAAAAGGTATTATCGCAGTATCTGATCCTTTTAATTCTATATATCTCTTATCAGTTACTAAATACTTATCATATTTATTAAACTTATAAATATATCTTTGTGATGTTTTTACTGCATTATCATAACTAACACTTACTTCAGCATTAACATTAATTATGAATAAAAAAGTTAATAATATAACAGAAAATATTTTTTTCATATGATTACCTACTCTCTCTCTTATACAATTTTATCATTTTGATTTATTATTCTCAAGATTTTTTATTAAAATTGTTAATCCTTTTTAGAAATTATACCTCATCATTAGTTAAAATTATACCATCGTCATAGTAAAATGTATTTTATAAGGAGGTATATTTTATTATGCATAATAAACCATATGCATTAAAACTTGTTCAAGACAAAATAAATGGTTTAAATAATTATTCTTATTCTCAAATTGGTTCTCTTACTGGATATACAAAATTACAAATTATTAACTTCTCTAAATTGCTAAATAAAAAGGATATTGATTCTATTTTAGTTCATGGCCTAACTAATAAACCTTCTAATAATTCACCATCCGACAAAGAAATTGAATTTATTAAGAACTTTAAGAATAAATATCCAGTTATTAGTATA
>CAVBMP010000033.1:0-4067 GCA_963596555.1 Bacteroides helcogenes | reverse complement strand
GTATTAGGATATAAACTTAGTGTAGAAAATGTACTTGATGTATTTAGAAAATTAAAATTTGATGTTAAAGAAAATAAAAATGTATTTAAAGTTTCAGTACCAACAAGAAGAACTGATATAAGCATAATAGAAGACTTAATTGAAGAAGTTGGAAGAATATATGGAGTTGATAATATTGAAAGTACATTACCTGATTTTGAAACAGCTCCGGGTAATTATGATAAAAGGCCAAGATTAATAAGAAATATTATGAGTGGTATGTCTTTAAATGAAGTAATTACATATTCATTAATAAATGAAAAAGATGTGTTTAAGTTTACTAATGATGAGTTTGGATTAATACAAGTTTCATCTCCATTAAGTGAAGATAAAACTACTTTAAGACATAGTTTAATTACATCACTATTATCAGTTTATGACTATAATAAAGCAAGAAATATAAAAGATTTAAGTATATTTGAACTAGGTAAGAGTTTTTCTAAAATAAATGGTGAAGTAGTAGAAGAAAATATGCTTTCTGCACTTGTAACTGGCAGATATAGTGAAGGACTTACAGTAGAAACTTATGACTTTTATACATTAAAAGGTATAGTAGAAGAATTATTAGAAAGACTAGGATATAAAAATAGATATACATTTGAAGTAAGAGAATTTCCTTGTGAAATGAATCCATATCAAAGCGCATATATCAATATAAATGGAACAATAGTGGGATATTTTGGTAAAGTTCACCCAAGTCTTTACAAGGAAGATATTTATGTAATGGAAATTAACTTAGATACATTATTTAATATAAAGAGTGGAAAAATTAAGTTTAGAGAGTTTACTAAATATCCAAGTATAACTAAGGATTTAAGTTTCATAGTTAATAAAGATGTACTTTGTGATGATATAATCTTAACAATTAGAAAGAATGGTAAAGGTTCATTAAAGTCAGTTAATGCAGTTGACTATTATGAAGATGAATCACTTGGAGAAAATAAAAAAGCAATAACATTCAAACTAACATTTGAAAGTTTTGATAAGACACTTACTGATGAAGAAGTAAATCCACTTATTGATAATGTAGTGTCTGCTGTAATTAAGAATCATAATGGAATATTGAGAGATAAATAATCTCTCTTTATTTTTTAATTTTATTATGATATGATACTAATATAGGATAGGTGGTAAATGTGAATTTAAAGAAATGTTTATTATTTAGTATTGTTTTTTTAATATCTATTTGTAGTATTAATGCAAGTTCAATCACACTAACATATAGTGATACATTAGAAAGAATTAAAACATGTACTGATAAATTAAATGAAAATCATAAATATATTAAAAAAGGAGTTTTGCCATTCATTTATTCAGAAGAAATGAGTACAACTTCAAATGATTTTCTTGGTAATTGTGGATTATTAAATGAATATGAATTTATGTTGACTAAAGATTATATTTATAATGGACTTAATTTCTGGTTAGTTAAAAATGAAGATAAAAACATAGTAGTAGATGGTGTTTATAAAAGCATAAATGATTATATAAATGATACATTAACTGATAGTGATACTTCAGGTGTAAGACCTACTGTGTTTGCAAGAGAAGATTCTATGATTAAAGGAAGTGGTTCAATATTAGAACCATGGGAATTTGTAGAAGCTTATGATGTTGAGATTGAAACAAATAATCAAGAATATGGTGAATTAAAGATAAATGATTCTTCAGAAGTACAAAATAAAATCTATCAAAAGGTTTATAGAGGTGGAGTTGCATCAGCAATAGTTGTGCCAAGTGAAGGATACAAAGTTGTTCAAACAAATAATAAAGATGATTGTACAAATAAAGTTAAGACTTTTAGTTTGGAAGATAATACTTTATTTTTATACAATGTAACTGAAAATTTAAGTTGTAAAATATATTTTGGTACTGAAACTTATAAATTAACTGTTAATCCAAATGGTGGGACATGGAATGGTTCAAGTGAGAAAACGGTAGTTAATGGTGTAATTAATAAGACAGTAAAGTTAAGTGAACCACTTATCCAGATGGTTATACTGTTACATTTGACTCAAATGGTGGTAATAGTCTTGGTTTAAAACGCTTAAAGAAAAAGTTTATATCATGGACACTTGAAGGTACAGGAGAAGTTTCTAATACAAGTTTTACATTTGAAGCAGGTAATGCGACATTAACTGCAAATTATGAAGATGTTCTAATCGAATTACCTGAACCATATAGAAATAATTATATATTTACTGGTTGGTATACTAGTGCTTCTGGAGGTACATTAGTAGAATCTCCTTATATGCCAACTTCAAATATAACTTTATATGCTCATTGGGTAGCAAACAGTAATAATTTAGTAATTAAACCAAATGGTGGGACATGGAATGGAACTAAAGAGACTTCAATTTTAACAGGTCAAGCTAATTCAACAAAAACAATTGATGATCCAACTCCTCCGAGTGGTTATACTGTTACATTTGATTCAAGTGGAGGCAGTTCCGTAAGTTCAATAACATCAACTAAAAGTTTTAATAAATGGTCATTAGAAGGAGATGGAAGTCTTTCAAATAAAACCTTTACATTTGGAAATAATAATTCTACATTAACCGCAACATATACAAATAATTCAATAACTTTACCTAAAACAACAAAAACTGGGTATACATTCACAGGTTGGTTTACAAAAGATGCTGATGGTAATGAAATTGAAATCGGAGGTAGTGACAAATCTTATACACCAACGTCAAATATAACACTTTATGCTAAGTGGAAAATAAATTCTTATACTTTAACAATAAAACCTAATGGAGGAAAATGGAATAGTACTACAAATGATTCTAAAGTTACTGGAAATTATAATAGTACTACAAATGATTCTAAAGTTACTGGAAATTATAATAGTACAAAGAAAATAAGTAATCCAACAGCGCCATCAGGTTATACTGTTACATTTGATTCAAATGGAGGTAGTTCTGTAAGTTCAAGAACTTCAACTAAATCTTTTAAATCTTGGTCACTAGAGGGAAAAGGTAGTTTGACTAGTGGTACGTATAAATTCGGTGCTGGTAGTGGCACATTAACCGCAAGTTATAGTAATAATTCTATAACTCTTCCATCACCTACAAAATCTGGTTATAAATTTCTTGGTTGGTATACAGCAAAAACTGATGGAACTAAAGTAGGTGGAGGAGGTTCTTCTTATACACCAACTTCAAATAAGACACTTTATGCTCATTGGAAATTAAAAACTTTCTCTGAATTGTATAATTGTAAATTTACTACTACAACTGGAAAAATATATACTTGGAATGCCAAGTCTAGTTGTACAAATGCTAATAATAGTGGTTGTAATATGAGCGGTTGTAATACATTAGGCGTAATTAAAAAAGGTGAAGATATATGTGTTACTGGAGTAAAAACAAACAAAACAAATTATAAGTCTGTATATGCATGGGTAAAATGGGAGTCACTAGAAAGTCCAAGAGGTGCTGCTATCGAACATAAAACACTTTGTAAAGATGAATATAATGTTAGTAATTTAGATCCAAAAATTTATAATGGTAAAACTTATTATAGAGCAACTGTAACTGTATATTGTACTAATAGTTCTTGTGGTAATGGTTGGGTAGTTGGTGAAAATGGTAAATCATTCTTTAATTAAAATTAAATGCATTTTCTAAAAAGGGAAATGCATTTTTATATGCTATATAATTTTAATAAAAAATCTGTTAAACATTAGTTAAAATTATACCGATTTATAATTATAGATAACAAACAAAGTAGGACTTTATTTGGATGAAAATTATAATTGCTGAAATCTAAAAAGCAAGGGTATTATGAACTCACTTTGTTCGCCCTTGCTTTTAATCTTTCATCTCTTTCTCTTAAAACTTGTTCAAGTTGTTTCTGATTATCTATTCTCATTTGTTCTCTTTTTACTGGATCATATATATGACCTTCAATTTTTTTCGTTTCATAGAAAACATTGTAATATTTAACTCTAACTATTTTAGTTAATACATTCTCAAATACTTGTATCTCAGTACCTTTATAAATTTGTTTTATAGAATTATCTT
>CAVBMP010000032.1:0-4261 GCA_963596555.1 Bacteroides helcogenes | reverse complement strand
TGATAAAGATTTAAATGATTGGGCAGAAAAAGTTAAAATAGAATTTAAAGAGGTGAAATACGCTGAAAATTCTGAGTCGGAAGCTGAATTTGCTTATATATTAGTAACTACTCCTTATAATGAAAATGTTACAGTTAAAGCAAAAGATACGTATTCTGATGATTTTTATGATGTTGCTTATGATGATGAGAGCAAAAGTAATGCTATTGGAAGTGGCATTCATTTTGAAAAGAAAAATTATATTATAAGATTCTACGGAAAAGGAACTTGTGATGGTGAATTATTAAGAGAAATAAATTATTCTGTTCCATCTTATAATTTATATAGCGATACGGAATTTTGTAATCAAGAGAAAAATAAAAATGAAGATATTTGTCAAAGATTTAAGGACACATCAAATGTAACTGTTAAAGATTTTGAAGATGAAGTTAAAAAGATTCAAGAGAGTGATGCAAGTACATTTAGTAAAGTCATTAAAAGTATATTAAAATACTGGTATTATGCAGTTCTTCCTTTTGTCGTAGTCGGAGTTATATATTGTTATAAAGTAGAATCATTAAAGAGGGGGCAAAAGAAGAGATGAAAAATAAATTATTAAAGTTATTCTTATTATCTATAACTATATTTTGTTTTATATCTAGTATAGATGCTGCGCCTACAAGTTCTGGTAGTTCTGCAGATACAGCAACGATAGTATATTCATATTCAAGTATATATGGAGATGAAACACCTGCAGGATATAAACAACCAATGGGATGCTTTCAAGCTAATGGATACAGCACAAAAATGCATTCAATTAAAAAATATAAAATTACTAGTTCTAAAACTGGAAAAACAGATATTGCATATTGTGTTCAAGAAGCAAAAGAAGCACCAGATTCTTCAATAAAGTATACTTTAAATACTGAGATTGATGTAAGAAAATGTAAATCAATTGGTGATACAAGTGTTCCATATGGAGCATGTGGTTTAGCAGAAATTATGTATCAAATAAATGAAACAAATAACTTTACTGAATTTAAAAATAATGATAGTAAAAGTTATGGTGTTATTACGACTGTAATGAGATTATGGTTAAATTATTTAAAAAATAATAATAGTTTATCTAGTTTAGGATCTTTAGATGATAAAGACTACCATTGGAAGAATATAGATAGTAACTATTATGGAAAAGGATTCTATACAGATGTAGGAACATATTTAACAAGAAATAGTAATGGTAGTTTATTGTGGGCATCTTCTACAAGTAAAACTGTAAATGATTGGACAACAGGTAGTAAAAATGCTTCTGATTGTAAAAACACAGATATGGAAAAGAGAACAAATGCTGTTGCTAACTTGTTTAGATATTTAGTCAAAAATAAAAACGTAAAAATTCAAGACAATAGATTTGGTGTGCTAGAAGACTATAGTGCTAGCATAAAAAATACTATTATTGAAGAAGCTAAATATGAACAAACATGGAATATCACATTTGATGTTAAAGTAAATGAAACATTTGTAAAAAAATTCTATGTAAAATGTGATTCAAGTAAAGAAAGTGATTGCTATAAATATATAGTAGTACAAGATCCAACAGGTAAAAATATTGGTTATTGTGAAGGTGATGATATTCATGATGGTAAAACTTGCTATAGAATAACTTCTTTCCCTAATGCAAACCAAACTAGTGGAAAAGATTCCTTTGTATATAATTTTAAAATATATAACTATAAACCATGTGAACTTATAAGTAAAAGTGAAACTGTTACAGCAAATGGATATAAACCTAGTATTAAATTTAAAATTGGAGCAAGTGCGACTGGATATGCAAAATTAAGAGTTTACACTCCAAACAACAGTAACAAACAAATTATGGTAACATATATTGATGACTATAAGGTATTTGACGGTAAAGAAATCACAACTGAACCTGATGATTATACAGAAGAGTTTGATATACCTATGACTAGTGTATCTTGTAAACCTAAGTGTGATCCGAATAAAGATTGTAGTGATTTAAGTCAAAAAACTGATATAAGTAAGAGTGAATCTAATAGTGCAAGTGATACATGTGAAAGTACATCTTCTGAATTCCAAGAAAAGTCTATTGAAGATCCTAATATGGCATGCATATTAAATAGTTGTGATGATAATAATAATTATGATAAAACATCTTATTTAAAAGCAGCATCAAAATATAATTATTGTAAAGGATACTGTAGAGAAGAAGTAAAGTTCTATGTTCCATCCCCAGTTAGTGTAAATGCAGGTATGCAGTTTACATTAGATATAGGAAAATCACTAATTAGAAATAATGCTATTGATAGTCAAATAGATAAAGATAAAAAGTTAACAGCAGTAGTAGTAAGATATACACAATGCACTACTGTGTTTGATGGCGAAAAATATAATAATACATTAGATACATTAAGAAATGAATTTGATGAAGCAGATTATGATTTAAAAAATAAAATTACTGAAAATAAGAAGAAAAAGGCTGAGGCAGATTTAGCAAAAGCAAAATCAAATAAAGAAAGTGTATGTGCATCTGCTTCAAAATGTAAAAATACTGATGCTGATTGTAGTAGTAAAATAAATGCATGTACAAATGCAACAGCTAGTGTGAATAGTTTAACTAAACAAGTAAAAGAATATGAAGAACGTATTAATACATATAAACAAATACAACAATATAATCCTGGTTACATAAAGGATTTACAAATAAATAAAGAATATTGTTTAATGGATAATAGTTCTGAGATGGAAAATTATACTAAGAAGATGCTTAATGAGGAAACATATCTTCCTTCTGGAACAAGCAGTAATACAATTAAAACTGAAATAGATAATTTTGCTGCATCTTCTGCTAAAGGAAATAAATTATCAGTTGAATATAATGAAGTAGATAAATCTAATATTGAAATTAAATCTGATAATAAGAAACTATCTGAAGAATTAAAATGGTGTGTAGGAAGTAAATGTTATAAATATAATACAACTAAATCTAAAAATTCTTGTAGTAGTACTGCTGTTAGTGATAACTTTAAATCAGATTCAAATGACGCTAGAGATACTAGAACAATTATAACTAAATACTATAAACGTAAATTAGGTGGATATACAAAGTCTAATAAAATATATTCTACAATGATAGTTAAATATCAAAGTGATTATTATTTAAATTCAACATATAAATACAAAAACTTTACAGGTATAATATCAGATGATGGAGAAAATACATTACCTTCTTATACTTATCCTGTTAAAATAGATACTGAGACAAAAGAAAAGAATAATATAAAATATAAATTTAGTAATATATTTACTAATAATAGTTATGCTATCTCTTCATTTGATTATAATTGTTATTATAATGTTTATAACACTACAAAGAAAAATAACTGTTCATTTACTAATGGTAATAAAGTAGATATATCACAATGTTCTAACAAATGTTATACAATGACAAGTGATGGTTATAGCACAGTAGATAAAAATTGTATTACATGGAATACTGATAGTAAGAAGATGGGACTTGGTATTGCATTTAGAAACGTAGATTTAAGTAATATGCTTCCTGTTACTAGAACAAATAGAAGTAATTGGCATAAAGATGAATTAGTTATGATTCCAAGTATATTAAATGATAAATTATATTCTACTGATAATACAGTTAAAGTAGGAGATAGTAAAACAGAAAATACTGTTGTTTCTGTAACTGAAAGTGGTGGAACTGATATTTATAATGATGATCATTTAGAAGCAAGTTATAAATTAACAACCGAAACTATTAAGGGAATAAAATCATATAACAGAACTGAACAAAGTAATGGTGGTTACTTAAATAATACATCAATTTCATGTAAAGAAGTGAAATATCCAAATGGCGGAACATATTATAAATGTGGTAGTTCATTCTTAACAAATGAAATGAAAAATAAATATGATGCTTTAATTAAGAAAGGTGGTAACTAATGAAAGAGTCACTATGGGGATATCTAATATTAATACTTGGAGTAATAGTTACCACTGTAATACTTTTGGTATCAAGAGTAACTACACATTCTGAAGAAGATTATTATTTAGCAAGAGAAACAATGCAAGCAGCATTATTAGATTCAATAGATTATTCTGCTTATAGATCAACTGGTAAAATAATAATATCAAAAAGTAAATTTATGGAAATATATTTAAGAAGATTTGCAGAAAGTGTAACAAATTCTCAAGATTATCAAATAGATTTCTATGATATATATGAAGAACCACCTAAAGCAAGTGT